>NZ_JAOTGI010000003.1:0-126473 GCF_044427255.1 Streptococcus sp. 2021WUSS126
CGCACCTCACTCTATTATACCACAGTACGAGAAAGTACGCAAGAAATATATACAAAAATTTGACAAAAAAATAGCGCTATATCAACGATTAGAGCACTTTTGTGTCATTCAAACTGTCAAACTCCCGTGTAAAGAAAACAAATCTAGAGAAGTTCAACGTGCATTAAAATATTAATGGTTAAAATCATAAGCCATCATTAGACGGGGTCTTATGATTGTGCTACAATAGACATAATTATAAGAGAACGGAGTGATAATAATGAAACGTACTATTCTGTTATGCTTGCCGGCTATGTTTTTACTAGCAGCATGTCATCAAAAGACGGAACAGACCAATACTACAAAAAATTCGTCAACGGTTGTTTCGACTACTTCAAGTCAGTCTGTTTCAACATCTTCGGAGCAGTCAACAAGCAGCTCTACATCAGTGGAAACGAATCAAGAAGTAACAAACACAAAGACTCAGGTAAATTTTAACGGTTCCTATTATAGTGTACAAGGAAAATATGGCGAAGTGATTATCGCCAATAAAAAGCATCCGCTTGCAGCTGATTATGCACCAGGCGAAAATCCTGAAGCCTTAGCAGCTTTTCAACGTTTAAAAGCAGATATGCAGGCGCTAGGATTTGGTATCTCCAACAACTACAGTGGATTTCGTTCCTATGAAACTCAGGCAAGTCTCTATCAGTCCTATGTAAATCAAGAAGGACAAGCAGCGGCAGATAGGTATTCTGCAAGAGCTGGATATAGTGAACACCAGACAGGATTAGCCTTTGATTTATTGGATACAAGTGGTAATTTATTAGAAGAACCCAATGCTTCTCAGTGGTTGGCTACGAATGCACACCTATATGGCTTTATTGTCCGCTATCTTCCAGGAAAAGAATCTAGCACAGGCTATATGGCAGAATCCTGGCATGTGCGATATATTGGTCAAGAAGCGACAGATATTTACAATTCAGGCTTGACCTTGGAAGAATATTTTGGTGTACCAGGTGGAGACTACTAATTTTACATTTAGTCAGAAATAAGTCGAAAAATTTGTCCGTATAACTAACTCGTGATATAATAAACCATCATAATTTTGGAGGTCCATCATGCTTAAAGCAATGGAAGTATACTTGGTTACTAATGGTAATGGTTTGGAAGCCATCGAGTTTTATAAAAATGCTCTTGGGGCAACAGTTGAGCAAGTAAATCTATTTAAAGATTTCTTACCAGACTGCCCTGCTGAACTAGAAAATTACGTGATGAATGCACAGTTTCGTTTGAATGGTCAACGGTTTATGTTGTCAGACAACAACCCAGAAATGCCTTATACAGTAGGTTACAATATTACAGTTGCGCTTATCACAGATGATGCTGAGACAGCGCAGGAACTATACAGCAAGTTATCCGTAGATGCAACTGCTATCAATATGGAACTTCAAGCAGTTCCTTGGTCTCCTGCCTATGGTAATGTAACAGACAAGTTTGGTATCTCTTGGCAAATTAATGCTGAAGTAGAAGGCTACGGTCAGGAATATTACGCAGAAAACTAAAATAGATTGGACAATGTCCAATCTATTTTAGTTTTTGCCAATAAGCTTTGTAAATATACAGTTGAAGAGTAGCTGATAGGATAAGCAGTAAGGTCATCAAGGCTGAGCTTACATAAGCTGCACCAATAGTGCCAGCTAATATGATGCTGAAAACTAGAATAATGGCTCCGAGAAACATTGTTCCTATGATTGATCCAGCAATCAACCATTGACCCGCTCCGCGACCAAATAACTGGTTACTATTTTGCCAGTTGAGCATGAGGAGTCGTTGGTCACGCCAGTAATAAATCTGACCAGTTAGCAGGGCTGAAATGATGATGCCGACTGTAAAGAAGAATGCTAGAATGAATTTGACTTTCATGAAACCTAGAGCCAAAGCAAAGTAAAGTAGAGTCGGTAGTGCAAATTGCACGGCAGCCAATACCCAGAATTTTTGGATGATAAATTTTTTGAAACTTATAGGAAGTGTTCGAATGAAATGATAATTTTCCTTCTCCAATGACATGGCCACTCCGATGAAGGTTGTAGAACCAGCAAATAGACTGCCAAGCAAGAATCCAGCTAATAGAGCAATACCAAAGAAATCCCATTCAACTGAACTCAGACCACCATTCTCTGTGAAACGGCTAAAACTTGGAAAAAGCGCTACTCCCATAATGATTGGTTGTATCATGGTTTGGACCATGAGGTTGCTATCTTTAAGAGTAGATAGGTGGTGTTTCACTAAAGCCTGATTGAGATTGCTAGGAATCTTGGCAGATTTAGCATTATTGGTTCGTTTTGTCGAAGCATTTTCAATCGCCAAAACTTGATTAAAGTAGTTGGGAATGACAGTTTTAAACGCAAACACAATAAGTCCAATCATCAAAATGAGAGGAAGTCCAAAATGAAGGAGTGTTTCTAGTGAGATAGTATGGCTGACCAAGTAATGGAATCCAGCAAATATAGGTATGATAGGAAAATCAACAAAGCCACCAGATTCGAGTGAAACGGTCTGCTGAGATTGCAGGAACATGAGTGCAGCAAAAGCCAGCAAGGAAGAACCTGTCATCAGGATTGTAGAAATCAATGTTTTACGAGGGCTTTTTGTCAGAACTTCCCCAACAAAGTGCATGATAATCAGATTGACTAAATTAGCTAAAATCCAGAGAATCAAAAAAGAAGGAATGGAAGCTAAGGCGAGGAGCGGACCGCCAATTTGCCAGTAAGTGATTAGAAGTAAAGACAGACACGGCATGAGGAAGGGTAAGACCATCCCTTGTGCAGAGAGGATTTTAGCGAGGAAGACTTCTTGTGGCTTCAGGGGAAGTGCTAAATACAACTTTGTATCCTTACTATCGTAGAAAACGGAGAAGAAACCTGTAAAACCGTAGACAATGGCAATAATGGTAAAGAGCGCTAGTTGCAGAGAAAAGAAACCGATGGACTGACTATAATCTACTCCCATGAAAAAGACAGAATAGAGAAGTCCGAAACTCAAAACCATAAATACTTGTTGCAAGAGGACACTTTTATAGGCTGAAAAGGAGGCGTCTTTGCGCTTGCTTTGTTTCTTCTTGACGGAAGCTAGAAGTTGAGGATTGGAATAAAGAATATTAATCTTTACTAGTTCCCAAATGATGGATTTACTCATACTTCCTCACCTGCCTTCACTTGTTGGCGTCCAGCTAATTCCAAATAGATGGTCTCCAAATCTTTATCTGGATACTGTGATTTGAGTTCATCTAGACTTCCTACGAAAATGAGTTGCCCTTTTCGAAGAATAGCAATGCGGTCACAGAGTTGTTCAGCTACTGAAAGGACGTGTGTAGAAAATAGAACGGTGTGACCAGACTGAGCATGTTCTTTCATCATTTGCTTGAGGTCGAAAGAGGCCTGAGGATCCAGTCCAGTTAGGGGTTCATCCAAAATCCAAATATCAGGGTTAGGGATCAATGCACCAATAATAATGGTTTTCTGACGCATACCGTGTGAAAAACTATCAATAGGCTCATGCTGGCGCGCGGTCATATCAAATAGACTAGATAGTTTAGCGATACGGTCATCAACTGTATCCTTTTCTACACCATAGACCTTGCCCATAAAGTGCCAGTATTCAAAAGCTGTTAAGTGTAGGAAAATATCTGGCGAATCTGGAACATAGGCTATCCGTTTCTTGACTTCATCGTGGTTCTCCTCTAGGTTTAAACCATCAACAGAGATAGTTCCATAACTGGCTTCGATTATCGAAGTCAATAGACTGATTGTCGTTGTTTTTCCTGCCCCATTGTGACCGATTAAACCGAAAATCTCGCCGCTTTCAATTGTCAAATTTAGGTCATCAAGTGCGATTGTTTCGCCGTATGTTTTTGTGATATGGTCAAATTGTATCATAGTAACCTCCTTGTTATTCGTGAACTAAAAGTAGGAGCTTGCTAGGTATTCCAAGCCGTACTCCAATGTTCTTCGAATAATATATACAATTAATTACATTTATTATACTGCTGAATTAGTACAAAAGCAATAGTTTCTATCAATATTTTTGTAGTATAGATGCGGATATATTCCAAGAAGTCGAGTATCGTCATTTAGTTTTTCTTTTATTACTTCGGCGTACGAGGAAACTTCGTTTCCCTATTTCCAACTTCAAACACTCCACAGGAGTATTTGAACTCGCCTTGCCTAACTTCAGTTATGCCTGCGGCTTTTGAAGCGAACTTGGTTCGCGCTATTTCCAGCCTTCAAAGGTTCCCCAAACCTTTGAAGCGAGTACTAAAAGTAAACTAAAAGACTATATACAATGGAGTGGAATAAGCTCGATTATCCGAAAATTTGCTATAATAGACCTATGAACGATTTGATCAAGCATAAGTTGGAATTGCTGCCGGACAGTCCGGGTTGCTACCTCCATAAAAACAAGTACGGAAAAATTATCTATGTGGGCAAGGCCAAAAACCTGCGCAATCGGGTGCGGTCTTATTTTCGTGGTGCCCATGATACCAAGACAGAGGCATTAGTATCTGAAATTGCCGACTTTGAATTTATCGTGACGGATTCCAATATCGAGGCCCTCTTACTGGAAATCAATCTGATTCAGGAAAACAAGCCTCGCTATAACATTATGCTCAAGGATGACAAGTCCTATCCTTTTATTAAGATTACCAAGGAACGCCACCCACGGCTGATGATTACACGGCAGATAAAAAAGGATGGCGGTCAGTATTTCGGTCCCTATCCAGATGTGGGGGCGGCCAACCAGACTCTCAAGCTATTGGAGCGTCTGTATCCTTTCCGCAAATGTAAATTGCCTGAGAACAAGTATTGTCTTTATTATCATTTGGGGCAATGTTTGGCCCATGGAGAAAACCTGCCCAGCCTGTCTGACTATGATAAGATGGCTAAGGAAGTGGCCCAGTTCTTGACAGGACATGATGATAAGATTGTCAAGGAAGTGCAAGAAAAGATGAAGGTAGCTGCTGGCAATCTGGAGTTTGAAAAGGCTGCGGAATATCGCGATGTCCTGCAATCCATTTCCACCCTGCGGACCAAGCAACGTGTGATGGCTCATGACTTGCAGAATCGGGATGTCTTTGGCTACTATGTGGACAAGGGCTGGATGTGTGTGCAGGTTTTCTTTGTTCGGCAGGGGAAATTGATTGAGCGGAATGTCAATCTTTTTCCATACTATAATGATGCGGACGAAGATTTTTTGACCTACATCGGTCAGTTTTACAGGGACCAGCAACATTTGATTCCGTCGGAGGTCTTGATACCGCAGGATATTGACCAAGAAGCCGTAGAAGCTCTGGTAGATACCAAGGTGCTTAAGCCCCAGCGTGGCGAGAAGAAGCAGCTCATCAATCTGGCGACCAAGAATGCGCGTGTTAGTCTGGAGCAGAAGTTTAATCTCTTGGAGAAAAATCTGGAGAAGACCTACGGTGCTGTGGAGAATATCGGTCAGCTTTTGGGGATTCCGACGCCTGTGCGGATTGAGGCTTTCGATAACTCCAACATCATGGGGACCAGTCCTGTGTCGGCTATGGTGGTCTTTGAAAATGGGGTGCCTAATAAAAAGGAATACCGCAAATACAAGATTAAGACGGTGGAGGGACCAGACGATTATGCTTCCATGCGAGAAGTGTTGCAACGGCGGTATAGTCGGGTGCTTCGTGACGGTTTGACACCGCCTGATTTGATTATCATCGATGGTGGTCAGGGGCAGGTCAATGTTGCCAAGCAGGTTATCGAGCAGGAGTTGGGGCTGTCCATTCCCATTGCAGGTTTGCAGAAGAATGACAAGCACCAGACCCACGAATTGCTCTTTGGCAATCCGCTGGAAGTAGTTGAGTTGCCTCGTAATTCACAGGAATTTTTCCTCCTGCATCGGATTCAGGATGAGGTTCACCGCTTTGCTATTGAGTTTCATCGTCAAGTACGCTCAAAAAATTCCTTCTCATCCAAATTGGATGGCATAGAAGGCTTGGGACCAAAACGCAAACAGGCTCTAATGAAGCATTTCAAGTCTATTGGCAATATCCAGTCAGCAAGTTTGCAGGAAATCGCAGAAGCAGGAGTGCCGTATAAGGTGGCGGAGTTGGTCAAGGAAAGCCTTTCTTCAAAGGATGAGATTTGAAAACATTCCCATAATGTGTTAGAATAAACTATCAATGACTAAATAAGGAGAAAGCAATGGCTTTTGGTGAAGAAAAACACAAAAAAACAACATTTGAGAAAGTGACTTTAATAATCGTTGTCGTGATGGTTGTCGCGACATTGGCTGGCTTGATTTTACCAGCTATTAATGCATTGATGAATTAAGAACCTGTATTGACAGTTCGGCACTTTTATCTAAGGTTGGTTTTTAAGCTGTTCATCGTTAGTTTTTTCAAAATACAGTCAGTATTCTCTCAAAGAACGACCTTGATTAGCTAAAAACCTTCGCTTATATATAAGCACTTCGCTTGTGAATAGAGGTCTAAAACGCTTTTAAGCGTTTTTTTCTAGGAAAGAATAGGTAAATTATGAGTATGTTTTTAGATACCGCCAAGATTAAGGTCAAGGCAGGTAAGGGAGGCGATGGGATGGTTGCCTTCCGTCGTGAAAAGTATGTACCAAACGGCGGTCCTTGGGGCGGTGATGGTGGTCATGGTGGAAATGTTGTCTTCGTTGTAGATGAAGGCTTGCGGACCTTGATGGACTTCCGTTACAACCGTCGCTTTAAGGCTGATGATGGTGAAAAAGGGATGACCAAAGGTATGCACGGTCGAGGAGCGGAAGATTTAATTGTTCGTGTACCGCAGGGAACAACTGTGCGTGACGCTGATACAGGTAAAATCATTACGGACTTGGTTGAGAATGGGCAGGAATTTGTTATTGCTCACGGTGGTCGTGGTGGTCGAGGCAACATTCGTTTTGCGACCCCTAAGAATCCTGCGCCAGAGATTTCTGAAAATGGTGAACCAGGTGAGGAGCGCAACCTTGAATTGGAATTAAAAGTACTAGCTGACGTTGGTCTTGTTGGTTTTCCGTCAGTTGGTAAGTCAACGCTTCTTAGCGTGATTACAGCTGCTAAACCAAAGATTGGGGCCTATCACTTTACAACCATTGTTCCTAACTTGGGAATGGTGCGGACCAAGTCTGGCGAGTCATTTGCAGTGGCTGATTTGCCTGGTTTGATTGAAGGTGCTAGTCAAGGCGTGGGACTTGGAACTCAATTCCTCCGTCACATCGAGCGGACACGTGTTATCTTGCATGTTTTGGACATGTCAGCAAGTGAAGGTCGTGATCCTTATGAGGACTATGTAGCCATCAACAATGAATTGGAAACTTACAATCTTCGTTTGATGGAGCGTCCTCAGATTATCGTTGCCAACAAGATGGACATGCCAGAGGCAGAAGAACATCTGGAAGAGTTCAAGAAAAAATTGGCAGCCAACTATGATGAGTTTGAAGAATTGCCACAGATTTTCCCAATTTCTGGTATTGCTCACCAAGGTCTGGAAAATCTACTAGAAGCCACAGCCGAGTTGCTTGAGAAAACGCCAGAATTTTTGCTCTACGACGAATCAGATTTCCAAGAAGAAGAGGCTTACTATGGCTTTAATCCAGATGAACCAGAATTTGCAATCAGTCGTGCAGACGATGCAAGTTGGATTCTATCTGGTGACAAGCTGGAAAAACTCTTCACCATGACCAACTTTGATCGTGACGAATCTGTCATGAAATTTGCTCGCCAGTTACGTGGTATGGGTGTTGATGAAGCCCTCCGTGCGCGTGGTGCCAAAGACGGCGACATCGTCCGTATTGGCAAGTTCGAATTTGAGTTTGTGGATTAAAACTGTCTGGGGGACAGTTTTAACCCGAGCCTAAAAATTCGAAAGCGAGGTAGTTTGGGGAACTGTATCAGCTGGTCGCCTTGAAATACAAAAGCGACCATGTCTGGGGGACTTTTTCAGCCCGAGCCTGAAAACTCGCAAGCGAGGTAAGCAGTTTGACTGGGAGTGGGAAAGAACTCGACTAGTTAAAAAAGAGTTCGTCTTCCCACCCCCGCACAGTTGATTAGATCAGATTTGGAGTGTAAAACACGAACAAATCTGCCAATCAACCACTGCGCTGAGATGTTGACACTAACTCTGAGTAGTAGCCGCTGGGCTTTTTGCCCAGCCTCTAGTCAAACTACGCCAAGTCCTAGGAGACCTTGGCTAGCTACCTTACTAACTTCACCCAAATGGTAGTATCGACCATTTGGGCTCCATGTCGTAACGTTGGAATCACATTTAAGTCCTAAAGGATTTGACCTGTCCGGTAAGTTAGTCTAGTACGAACTTAGAAATTCGAGAGCAGACTATAGCTTTACAAATTTCATTCAGTTGGTGACAGTCGTTTGTGAGCAATCTAAAAAAAATAGTTGGAGGTCTGTATGGGTGATAAGCCAATATCCTTCAAGGATAAAGATGGGAATTTTGTTTCAGCAGCCGATGTTTGGAATGCTGAAAAATTAGAAGAACTCTTTAACAGGCTCAATCCCAATCGCAAATTCCGTTTGGAACGTGAGCGTTTGGCAAGAGAGCAAGAAAAGGAATAAAGTCAAAATCTGCTTGTTGTATCAGAAAACAGGCAGATTTTTTTAAAAATTTATTGACTATTTATTATTGGCTATATGTATAAGAATACAAGATATGGCGCGAATATTTTTGCGGTGTCGGTAATTTTATAGAAATTCTCAAAAGTGAAATTTCTTAAAAAATATGAAAAAACTATGAATATACTGGTTTCTTCTCGAATTGAAGCGAATTCATAATGTTTTTTGAGGAATTTTATAATATTACTTGGCATTTAAAGTTATTTGTAGTATAATACCTCAGATGATTGCAGGAGTTTTCAAGGCTTTGATACAAAGAGTAGAAAATTTGTGTAATTAAATTAATATTTATATGGGGGATTTTTTATGCGTAAAGCAAATAAAAAATCATTTGACTGGTACGGCACGAAACAACAATTTTCGATTCGTAAGTATCATTTTGGTGCAGCAAGTGTTTTGCTTGGTGTGTCGTTAGTTTTAGGTGCCGGTACACAGGTTGTTAAAGCTGAAGAAGCTGGTGCTTCGTCAGAACCAACTATTGCCAGTAGTGTAGCGCCTGCTTCAACAGAAGCGGTTGCAGAAGAAGTTGGAAAAACAAATGCTGAAGCTACGCCAGCACCGGCTGAAAATACGAGTGCGGTAGCTACGACTTCGACAGAAGTTGAAAAAGCGAAAGCTGTTCTTGAACAGGTAACATCAGAATCACCACTGTTGGTTGATCTTGGTCAAAAAGAGTTGGCTAAAACTGAAGATGCAACCCTTGCGGGAGCTGTAGCGGATGTTCAAGCAAAACTTGCAGCAGCTAAGGCAATTTGGGCGGACCCAGCAGCAACTGTTGAGCAAGTTGAAGCGCAAGTCGCAGCGGTTAAAGCAGCCAATGAGGCGTTGGGGAATGCATTGCAAAAATACACTGTAGATGGTCTCTTGACAGCGGCTCTTGATACAGCAGCTCTTGATACAACTGCATCAACATTGAAAGTTGGCGATGGCGAAGGTACCCTTCTAGATAGAACGACAACAGCAACACCTTCAATGTCTGATCCAAATGGTGCAGAAATTGCTCCTCATACGCTTCGAGATAAAATTGAGGCTACAAAAGAATCTGGTTGGTATACTTTTGAGTCATTTGATTTAAATGCTTATAATCAAAACCAAGAAGGATCGATTATTGGAGGGGCTGTTGTTAATGCTTATATCCGTTATTCTTTGGACTCGGATCCATCAACCTCAACTGTATTAGCAGAGTTGGTTAGTACGAAGGACGGAGAAGTATTAGAGAGTTACAAACTTGAAGCTGGTAGTACTGCCACTTTTAGCTATCCTAAAACAGTCAACGAGAAGAATAGTAAAATTATCTTAACCTATGATGCTTCAATAGCTACAACAAGTACTCCAGGGGCATTGAAATTTTTTGATGATGCAGATCGACTTTATTCCACAATCATAGTACCTGCATATCAAGTCAATACAACTCGTTATGTTACTGAAGATGGAACAGTTTTGGCGACTTACAGTTTACAAACCATTGCAGGTCAAAAGGTTACTTCATCTAAAGTCCGTACTTTTACTGGTTATGACTATGTAAAAACAGAACAACGAGCTGTTCAAGGTGCCTATCCAAAAGGTACGGTCATGCTTGCAGGTGCCGTTAGAGAAGGGACTGTACAATATAAGGCTATTCGCGAGGTTGTAGCAGACAACCAATCTGTTATCAAAATCTATCTTTTGGATCCAACTTATACGGGTACTGTGGACTGGACTGGAACGGATACTACTGGCTTTATTCCGTTGCTTGAAACCTCCCCAACTGTCTACACTGCTGATTCGAAGGTATACGATTATAATACCAACACAACTATTCTATCTCCTTATACAGTTGAGGATGGTTTTATGGTATTCAAGGAAAGTGCTACAAATGACCAAGGTAGTAAGTATCGTGTAGTTGCCCAATGGTCTGGGGATGATACAACTGGTGGTAAATATGGTCGAATTTATATCGGTACCCAAGTTTGGACGACTGCAAATACAGGTAGCACAGAATTTAAATGGATTGGTACGGCTAAAGGTGAAACTCACGTTGATAAGGGGTATAAACCATTTGGTATCCAACAATATCTCCGAAACGCTGCAGTGGCTACAGCTGTAGAGACAACTCATGTCTATAAAGTGAGTCCTAAATACGGTGATGTCATTGTTGAGTACTACGATACTGACGGAAAACAAATTGTAAATTCAGTTGTGGATACTCCTAAGTCAGAACTTGGTACCCAGTATAATACAGATGCTGACCATAGACCGGATAGATTGGTTGCTGCTGACGGGACAGTCTACTTCTACAAAGAAGTTAAATCTGATTCAGCTAAGACAACCGGTGCGGTGGTTGAAGGTACAACAACTGTTAAGTATGTTTACGAAAAAGCTGGTAACGTTAATGTTAACTTTGTTGATGTCAATGGTAAAGTAATCAAAGCTCCTGTTTCAGATGAAAAAGATGCGAAACCTGGTTATAATTATGATACCGACTTGGATCAGAAATTAGCTTCCATCACTTTTGAAGGCAAGGTGTACAAACTTGTTCCTGCTGGTGATTATCCGGTTGGTAAAGTTGGCAAGGGAAATAACTTGATTGCAGTTGGCAATAATACTGCGAAAGGTATTGACCCAACAACAGGTAAGATTGAAGCTGGTGTTAATAAAGAAGTTACCTATGTCTATAAAGCAGTGACAGGTTCTGTAGTTGTAAACTACAAAGATACAGAAGGTAATGTGATCAAAGATCCAGAAACGGATGTGTCTGATGCACCGGTTGGAGATGCTTATACTACAACTGACAAGAAACCAAACGAAATCGTCACAAAAGATGGGTCACGCTATGTCCTTGTTCCATCTAAGACAGATGGTGAGGAAAATGGTAAAGTTATCGAAGGAACAATCACAGTAACTTATGTTTACCAGAAAGTTGCAAACTGGATTCCAGAGATTCCAAATGTACCAGAGTCAGAGCGTCCAAAAGTACCTTACCCATTTGACCCAACAGAGCCAGATGAGCCAATCGATCCAACGATACCAGGAACAAATGGTGAGATTCCAAATATTCCTTACGTTCCAGGATACACACCGGTTGATCCTAAGGACAACACACCGTTGGAACCAGTTGATCCAAACGATCCAGGTAAGGGATATGTACCACCAACACCAGAAAATCCAGGTGTTGATACACCAATTCCTTATGTTCCAGTTAAGAAAGTCGTGACTAACCACGTTGATGAAGAAGGTAACCCTATTGCACCGCAAGAAGAGGGAACAAAACCAAACAAATCAATCCCAGGTTACGAGTTCACAGGTAAAACTGTTACTGACGAAGATGGCAACACAACTCACATCTACAAGAAAACACCTGCTAAGAAAGTTGTGACTAACCACGTTGATGAAGAGGGTAACCCTGTTGCGCCACAAGAAGAGGGAACAAAACCAAACAAATCAATCCCAGGTTATGAGTTCACAGGTAAAACTGTTACTGACGAAGATGGTAATACAACTCACATCTATAAGAAAACACCTGCTAAGAAAGTTGTAACCAACCACGTTGATGAAGAGGGTAACCCTGTTGCGCCACAAGAAGAGGGAACAAAACCAAACAAATCAATCCCAGGTTACGAGTTCACAGGTAAAACTGTTACTGACGAAGATGGCAATACAACTCATATCTACAAGAAAACTCCTGCTAAGAAAGTCGTGACTAACCACGTTGATGAAGAAGGTAACCCTATTGCGCCAAAAGAGGATGGGTCAACACCAAAACGTCAAATTTCAGGTTACGAGTATGTGCGTACTGTAGTTGATGAAGAAGGTAATACGACACATATTTATCGCAAACTTTCTAATAAACCAACAACACCTGAGAAGGAAACTCCTGCAAAACCTCAAGCAGGTAAAACCGCTTCAGGTAAAGCTCAATTGCCAAATACTGGTGAGGCTTCATCTGTGGCAGGTGCGCTTGGTACAGCAATGCTTGTCGCAACACTTGCGTTTGCAAGAAAACGTCGTCGTAACGAAGATTAGTCAAAATTCTTTATACAGACTTTATTCCCCCATATAGAAAGTATAAGAATTGTACGTAACAGGCAGGATTGCCTTTCCGAAAAAATGAGGCTGGGCAAAAAGTCCAGAGCTACATCTTAGAGTTCGCTCCATTTCCAACCTCCAACAGTCACTACTCTGACTGTTGGAGCTGTGTGGGGGTGGGAGACGAGCTCTTTTTTTGTTCGGTCGAGTTCTTTCTCACTCCCATTTTTTTGTCTTATTTTGATATACTAGATATAGTATATTCAACGAAAGCATGAGAATTTGATATGAAATTAGTCTATACAGATATTCGCAATCCTCTGACGCAGTATTTAACGGACACCGCAGCAGAATTTGCTAAGGAAGCTAAGCGAGTTTTTTACATTGCTCCAAACTCTCTATCCTTTGAGATGGAGCGCAAGGTCTTGGAATACCTGCCTGAACAGGCAACTTTTGATATTATCGTGACCCGTTTTGGGCAATTGGTACGCTATTTGATGATTGATAAGAAAGAAACAGGTCAACCACTGGATGATGTTGGTCTGGCCATGATTTTCTTTCGTGTTCTATCGCAATTTGAAGATGGCGACTTGAAAGTCTATGGTCGTTTACAGACAGATTTTGGGTTCATTAACCAGCTAGTTGCTTTATACAAAGAATTGCAACGGGCAAATATGTCTATTTTGGACTTGGAAGCCATGGAGTCACCAGATAAGCAGGCTGATTTGGTAAAGATTTTTCTGGCTGTAACAGACATTTTGTCCAAAGAAGGCTTTGAGCATCAGTCTAAGTTAGCACAGCTGACTAGCTTGGTAGAAACTGGTCAGTTGGATGAGCAGTTGAAGAACATTGTGCTGGTGGTAGACGGATTTTCTCGTTTTTCGGCAGAAGAAGAAGCTTTAGTAAGTGCTTTAAATGAACGGGTGTCGGAAATCCTGATTGGTGTATATGCCAGCAAGAAAGCTGTGCAAGCGACCTATGCGGAAGGGAACGTTTATCAAGCTAACGTTGACTTTTTACGTCAGTTATCAGCGCAGTTCCAGACTAAGACTACTTATATTGGTCAAGAGCCAGTCTTGGACAGTATTGGTAAATTTTCAAAGAATATGGAAGCCTATTATGACTACAGCGGGACCATGATAGACTTGACTCCAGCTGACCAAGAAAAAATCCAACTATGGGAAGTCGTTAACCAAAAAGAAGAGGTGGAGCAGGTTGCGACTGCGATTCGTCAGCATGTGCATCAAGGGGCTCGCTATAAAGACATCTTGTTGCTCTTGGGTGATGTGGATAGCTACAAGTTGCAGATTGGCAAGATTTTTGACAAGTATGAGATTCCTTACTATTTCGGCAAGGCAGAGGAGATGAGTCATCATCCCCTGGTCCATTTTGTGGAGTCCTTGGAACGCTTGCGTCGCTATCGTTTCCGTGCGGAAGACCTGCTCAATCTCCTCAAATCTGGTTTGTACGCCAGCATTTCCCAAAAGGAGCTGGACCTATTTGAGTCTTACATCCTCTTTGCGGATATGAAGGGGCAGGCTGCTTTTTCGAGGGCTTTTTCGGTCAATGGCAGAGCGGACTACGATGTTGAGACTGTCAAGGAGATGCGACTTGTCTATGATTTGAATGTCTTGGAACCCCTACGTGCTAAGATTATGGAGCCTTTGAACCAGCTGTTTAAGGCTGGACCACAATCTGGAACTGCCTTGCTTGAGAAATTTATGGCATTTTTGGAGGCAATTGAGCTTCCTAAAAATATGGAAAATATGTCTCGAAATTTGAGTGAAGTAGAGCAAGAAAAAGAAGAACAGGTCTGGAAAAGTTTTACCCATATTCTAGAGAATTTTCATCAGATTTTCGGAAAAGAAAAATTGAAGATGGATGACTTTCTGGCTATTTTACAGGCTGGTATGCAGGCCAGTCACTATCGTACCGTTCCTGCAACGGTTGATGTGGTCAATGTCAAATCCTATGATTTGATCGAGCCACACACTGCAAAGTATGTTTATGCTATCGGGATGGGCCAGTCTAATTTTCCAAAAGTTGCTAAGAATACCAGTCTATTGACAGAAGAAGAGATGGAAAAAGTCAATCTTGTCTCGGCTAGTTCTTCACGTTTTGATTTGGTCAGCCGAGAGAATATCAAGAAGAACCATGCTGCTATGATGTCTCTGCTTAATTCTGCGACGGAACAGTTAGTTATTTCTACTCCTCAGATTTATAATGAAGGTGAAGATAGTCTCTCACCTTATATTAAAATTCTCCAAAAAATGGGGCTGAAATCCGAAGAACGTGGTCGGATTAAAACACTTAGTCCGCAAGACATCGGTCACTACAAGAGTCTCTTATCCCGTTTGATTGAGTCGGAAAGGCCATCTCTTGATAATGAAGAATGGGAAGGGCAGACGGCCTTCTGGACAGTATTGGTTCGCCATTTGAAGAAGAAATTGGAGTCGCAAGGCATTGAAATTCCGACCATTACTGGCGAAATTACTTCTAAACAGCTTGCGGCTGATACCTTGGCTGCTTTATATCCAGAGGATAAGCCGCTCAATCTTTCTGCATCCAGCTTGACCAATTTCTACAATAACCAATATCTTTACTTTGTCCGCAATGTTCTTCGCTTGCGGGAACAGGAATCCATCCATCCGACGGCCTTTCAGCATGGTTTGTTCTTGCATCGGATTTTTGAACGAGTGGTCATGGACCAATCTGAGCTAGATTTTGATCAAAAAGTGGACAAGGCCATCCTGCATACGCGTGACGAGGCAGAATTTGCTATGTTCTATAACCAGGATGCGGATGCTCGTTATACGGAGGAGGTGCTGGATAAGATTGCTCGTTCCAGTGCAACCATTTTGCGGGATAATGATTTGGTTGAAATTGATGGTCAGGAAAAGAGTTTCCGTCAGGATAAGGCGCTGGTTTTTGACCTTCAAAATGGCAAGAGTGTGCATGTAAATGGTACAATTGACCGCTTGGATACCTTGCAAATCAATCAGGCTGTCGGTGTTGTGGATTACAAGTCCAGCGACCAATCTTTTTCAGTTGGGGATTTTTACAATGGTCTAAAACCTCAGTTGGTGACCTACCTGGCAGCCTTACAAGAGCTGGATGAAACCAAGGATAAACCTGTTTTTGGGGCTATGTACTTGCATTTGCAGGATCCGATTATCAAGTTAAAAGACACGAAGAATTTAGAACAGCTAGAAGGAGCTGCCAATACGAGCTTGGTTTACAAGGGGCTTTTCTTGAAGGAGGAAAGTCTGGGGCTCAATCATTTTTATCAGACTCGTAACCAACTCTACACGGAAGATGAGTTTGCGGTTTTATTGAACCACAACCAAGAACTCTACAAACAAGCTGCCAAGGACATTCTAGATGGTCGCTTTGCTATTAACCCTTATACCAAAGATGGGCGTTCGGTGGCTGGTGAGCAGCTGAAGGCAATCACTGGTTTTGAGGCGGATCGGCACATGGGCATGGCACGGCGGTTGGTCAAAGAGGCTAAGCGTCAAGATTGGATGGAACGAATGAAAGGAGGTCAGGACTAATGGCTTTTGAAGAATTTTTAAGCGCGGAAGAAATCAAGGCTGTGCAGCTGGCGGAAGCCAATTCTGATAAGCAACAAAAACGCACACCTGAGCAGATTGAAGCCATCTACACGCACGGTCAGAATGTTCTGGTCTCTGCATCGGCTGGGTCAGGAAAGACCTTCGTTATGGTTCAACGGATTTTGGATAAGTTGAAGCGTGGTGTGGGAATCGATCAGCTCTTTATCTCGACCTTTACAGTCAAAGCGGCTGGTGAATTGAAGGAGCGGATTGAGAAAAATCTCAACGAAACCATTGCTGAGACGACCGATATGGAATTGCGTCGGCATTTGTCGGCTCAGTTGGCGGATTTGACCAAGGCGGATATTGGGACCATGGACTCCTTTACGCAGAAATTGGTCACAACCTACGGTTATAGCCTTGGTATTTCTCCGCAGTTTCGGATTTTACAGGATGAGACAGAAAAAGCGAGTCTGAAAAAAGAGGTCTTTGACCAGCTCTTTGCAGATTATCTTGAACAGGATGAAAATGGTGCATTCCGCAAACTGGTTCGCAATTTTTCAGGCAACCGTAAGGATAATAGTGGTTTCCGTCAGGTTGTTTATCAGGTGCATGATTTTAGCCAATCGACGAGCAGTCCAACTAAATGGCTGAAAGAGCAGGCTGTTCAAGCTGATTTGTACAGTCAGGAGCGTATAGAGCAGATCTTAGAGCAAGGTTTTAAGGAAAAAGTGTTAGACAAGCTCTATCAAGCTGCAGATTTCTTCCGCTACCATGTGGAATGTGGCAGAAATGACTTTGGTTCCGCCAAGTATTTTGCCAATGTGGAAGAAGTCTTGGATTTGCTGACAGGTTTAGATAGTCTGGACCAGAAGGACTTGATGGAACGGGTTGAAAAAGTCCTTCTCATCAATGACCAGTCCAGAGGAAAAGGCCTGACCAATGCCAATCGACCAAAAGATGAGCATTTGATAGCCTTTAAAGAAGAATACAATGCTGGCAAGAGCCAGATTATCTCAGGACTACGAGATTTGGGTCAGGAAGTTTATGAATTAACCCTGCTGAAAGATTATCAGGCTCAAGCTTTGCCACTGCTTGTATTATTACGTGACTTTGTCTTGGATTTTTCGCAGGCCTATCTGGATGTCAAAATCAAGGAAGCAGCTTTTGAATTTGGCGATATTGGGCATTTCGCTATTCGCATTTTAGAAGAAAATGCGGACATCCGCCAGTTTTTCCAAGAAAAATACCATGAAGTCATGGTGGACGAGTACCAGGATAACAACCATAGCCAAGAGCGAATGCTGGACCTGCTGTCTAACGGTCACAACCGCTTTATGGTGGGCGACATTAAGCAGTCCATCTATCGATTCCGTCAGGCAGATCCAATGATTTTCCAAGAGAAATTTGAACTGTACCAGGCAAATCCTCAGGCTGGGAAATTGATTTTGCTCAAGGAAAATTTCCGTAGTCAGATTGAGGTCTTGGATGCAACAAATGCTATTTTCACGCGCTTGATGGACCGTCAAGTAGGGGAAATCAAGTATGACGACACCCACAGTCTGGTGGCTGGTAGTCCTGGTCAAAAAATTGCCCAGCTCAAGCATGAAATGGAATACTTGATTTACGACCAGCAGGAGAGCGCACATTCTTCAACGGATGCTGAGGAGGAAACTCCTCTGACTGCTGGTGAAATTGAGGTCGTTGCAAAAGAGATTATTCGTCTTCACAATGAAGAAGGAGCAGACTTCAAGGACATCACTCTCTTAGTACAAAAACGGACGCACAATGACCTCATTATGTCCATTTTTGAAAAACATGGGATTCCTATTGTGGCAGATGGCGGAGCAGCCTCCTATCTGCAATCTTTAGAAGTCATGATCATGCTGGATACCTTGCGGGTTATCAATAATCCACTAAACGACTATGCCTTGGTTGCCCTTCTCAAATCGCCTATGTTTCGTTTTGATGAGGATGAGCTGACACGGATTTCCTTGCAGGCTGGGACAGGTTTCTTTTACCAGAAAATGGAATTAGCCCAACAAGTAAGTGGACAACATCCTGAACTTATGTCAGGAGAGTTGAAGAAGAAAATTACGGATTTCTTGTCTATTTTGGAAAACTGGCGTGCCTTTGCCAAACTGCACTCTATTTATGACTTGATCTGGAAGATTTTCAATGAAAAATTCTACTATGACTATGTCGGTGCTCTTCCAAATGGCAGCAAGCGTCAGGCCAATCTATATGCACTAGGTCTGCGTGCCAACCAGTTTGAAAAAACAAGCTACAAGGGCTTGTCTCGCTTCATCGCCATGATTGACCGTGCCTTAGCAAATGACAAGGATTTGGCAGATGTACAAGAGTTTCTACCGCAAAATGCTGTACAACTTATGACCATCCACAAGTCAAAAGGTCTGGAGTTCAAGTATGTCTTCCTCATGAACATCGATAAGCGATTCAACTTGGAAGACCATTACCAGTCAGTCATCATCAGCCGGAAAAATGGTCTGGGTATCCAATATTTAGCGGATATGAAAGATAAGGTAAAGAGCCCATTGCCTCAGGTGCGAGTCTTAATGAACACCCTGCCTTATCAAAATAATCTCCAAGAGCTAAAAATTGCCAATCTTTCAGAACAAATGCGGTTGCTTTATGTTGCACTAACGCGTGCAGAGAAGAAGCTGTATCTGGTTGGAAAGGGCAATGCTGACAAGTTAGCTGAAAAATACGATGGTAAAAAGGAAGATGGCGTACTTGCCCAATCAACTCGTGAAAGCATGGCGACTTTCCAAGACTGGATTCTAGCCATTGATGAGGCCTTCTCAGGAGAAGACTTGCACTTCAAGAAAGTCTTTGTAACGGACGAGGATTTGACAGAGGAGAAGATTGGAAAACTTACATTGAAGAATAAGCTAGAAGACGCCAGCCTTAAAGATATTCGTCAATCAGAAGATATTGCCCAGGCCTTGGACCAATTATCTTCTGTCCAAGAATTGAATGCCCGCTATAAGGCTGCCATCGAATTACCAAGTTTACGTACTCCAAGTCAAATCAAGAAACTCTATGAGCCTGTCTTGGAACAGGAAGGCATGGAAGTTATGGAAAAATACCAGCCAAAACGAACCTTCAACTTACCAGATTTCTCCAAGAAGCCAAAAATTACTGGAGCCCAAGTCGGTTCAACAGTCCATGAACTCATGCAACGCTTAGATCTGTCTTGGTTGGTGACAGAAGATACGGTAAGAGAAGCCCTAGAAGCTGTTCATGCTGAGCAAGCGGTTAAAGACAAAATCAATATTCAGATGATTTTAGATTTCTTTGATACAGACTTAGGAAGAGAAATTCTAGCCAATACGGACAAACTCCACCGAGAAGCTCCATTTGCAAGTTTACAGACTGATTCTGTATCGCAGGAACAATTTGTCCTTCGTGGGATTATCGATGGCTACCTACTATATGATGATCATATTGTCCTCTTTGATTACAAGACAGACAAATATGACCAACCAAGCCAACTCAGCCAACGTTACCAAGCTCAAATGCAACTCTATGCCGAGGCATTGAAAAAAGCCTACAAGATAAATCGTGTAGACTGTCATTTGATTTTGCTTGGTGGGGAGAGGATTGAAGTGGTTGAAGTCAACATAAATTAAAAGCGAGTGGTTAAACTCGCTTTTTCTGTTTGGTTAGATTGAGTCCGAATGGGACAAGGTTCTCTTCTTTTTTCAAAATCCGCTGGATATTTTCCTTGTGGCGGATAATGACAAATAGGCCCAAAAAGACGATGATAATGGTAAAGAGCCAGTCGTAGCTTGGCAGGATGATTCCTATTGCTGGAAATAGCAGAGCTCCTAAGATTGCTAAAGCAGCAGCCAATACGCTGGAGAAGGAAACCATCGAAGTGAGGTAAAGAGAAGTCACAAAAATGATGACTAGATAGAGGCAAAAAGCAGGTGCGACGCCTAGAAGCATACCAGCAGATGTTGCAACCGCCTTTCCACCTTTGAATTGGGCAAAGATAGGGAAAGTGTGTCCCAGTACAGCCATTAGCCCAAATACAATCGGAGAAATTCCTTGGGCATGAAAGATTAGCGGAAGCAAGGCTGCCAACGTTCCCTTGAGAAAATCAATTACAAATACAATCGTTCCTGCCTTCGGACCTAAAATACGGAATGTGTTGGTTGTTCCAGTATTTCCCGAACCATGTTCACGAATGTTGATATTGAAAAAAGTTTGACCTATCCAAAGTCCTGACGGGATAGATCCCAATAAATATGCAATAAATAGTAAAATAAGATTGACTAACATGTTTTCATTATAGCATATTTTCATCTAATTTAGTCCAAAATCTTATTTTATGAGCTGTCTCAGCCGATAGGTAGCAGAAATATTTTGCAAAAATGCTAAAAAACTTGTAATATAGAAAGGATGATAAGTATGGAGGTCAATTTTGGCTAAGAAAGAGATTGATATAAATAATTACAATGATGATGCCATTCAGGTATTGGAAGGCCTAGATGCTGTTCGCAAACGCCCTGGTATGTACATCGGATCCACAGACGGAAATGGCTTGCACCATATGGTTTGGGAGATTGTCGATAACGCTGTCGATGAGGCCTTGTCTGGTTTCGGTGATCGGATCGATGTGACTATTAACAAGGACGGTAGCCTGTCTGTTTCCGACCGTGGACGCGGAATGCCTGTCGGTATGCATGCAACAGGCAAGCCAACGGTTGAAGTCATCTTCACCGTTCTCCACGCAGGTGGTAAGTTTGGTCAAGGTGGCTACAAGACTTCAGGTGGTCTCCACGGGGTTGGTTCCTCGGTGGTCAATGCCCTGTCCAGCTGGTTGGAAGTTGAGATTACCCGTGACGGAGCTGTTTACAAGCAACGGTTTGAGCAGGGCGGAAAACCAGTTACGACTTTAGAGAAGATTGGTACCGCTCCAAAATCAAAAACAGGTACAAAAGTTACCTTTATGCCTGACGATACCATCTTCTCAACGACTGATTTCAAGTTCAACACCATTGCCGAACGCCTGAAAGAATCAGCCTTCTTGCTCAAGCAAGTCACCATGACCTTGACAGATGAGCGGACGGGTGAGCAGGAGGAGTACCACTACGAAAATGGTGTCCAGGACTTTGTATCCTACCTCAACGAAGACAAGGAAACTCTGACACCTGTCCTCTATTTTGAAGGAGAAGATGCAGGATTCCAGGTCCAAGTGGCCATGCAGTACAACGACGGCTATTCAGACAACATCCTGTCTTTCGTTAACAACGTTCGGACTAAGGATGGCGGTACCCATGAAACAGGTCTCAAACTAGCTATTACCAAGGCCATGAACGACTATGCTCGTAAGACCAACTTGCTCAAGGAAAAGGACAAGAATTTGGAAGGCTCTGACTACCGTGAAGGTCTGTCTGCGGTCCTTTCTATCCTTGTACCAGAAGAGCATTTGCAGTTCGAAGGACAGACCAAGGACAAGTTGGGAAGCCCACTTGCTCGTCCTGTGGTGGACGGCATTGTATCGGATAAATTAACCTTCTTCCTTTTGGAAAATGGCGAGCTAGCATCTAATCTAGTTCGCAAGGCCATTAAGGCCCGTGACGCTCGCGAGGCTGCGCGTAAGGCGCGTGACGAATCCCGAAATGGCAAGAAAAACAAGAAGGATAAGGGCCTCCTATCAGGAAAATTAACTCCAGCCCAGTCCAAAAATCCAGCCAAAAACGAACTCTATCTGGTCGAGGGAGATTCAGCCGGAGGCTCTGCCAAACAGGGCCGTGACCGCAAGTTCCAAGCCATTCTACCCTTGCGAGGTAAGGTTATCAATACCGCCAAGGCTAAAATGGCGGACATCCTCAAAAATGAAGAAATCAACACCATGATTTACACCATCGGTGCAGGTGTTGGCTCAGACTTTACGCTGGAAGATGTCAACTATGACAAGATTATTATCATGACCGATGCGGATACGGATGGTGCCCACATTCAGACCCTCTTGCTGACCTTCTTCTATCGCTATATGCGACCGTTAGTAGAAGCAGGTCGGGTTTACATCGCCCTTCCGCCACTTTATAAGATGTCTAAAGGCAAGGGCAAGACAGAAAAGATTGCTTATGCTTGGTCTGACGGAGAATTAGAAGATCTCCGCAAGGATTTTGGCAAGGGCTTCATCCTCCAACGCTACAAGGGTCTTGGTGAGATGAATGCCGATCAGCTCTGGGAAACAACCATGAACCC
This sequence comes from Streptococcus sp. 2021WUSS126, assembly GCF_044427255.1. Classification (NCBI taxonomy): domain Bacteria; kingdom Bacillati; phylum Bacillota; class Bacilli; order Lactobacillales; family Streptococcaceae; genus Streptococcus; species Streptococcus sp. 2021WUSS126. The sequence continues at coordinate 22,464 of NZ_JAOTGI010000003.1, forward strand.
TGAAACCCGTACCCTTATCCGTGTCACCATTGAAGATTTGGCGCGTGCTGAACGCCGTGTATCCGTCCTCATGGGCGACAAGGTCGAACCACGCCGCAAGTGGATTGAGGACAATGTTAAGTTTACCTTGGAGGAAGCGACAGCTTTTACCAAATAATCTCAGGGAAGTTGAGGTGCAGTATGGTTTTAGAAAATAAATTGGGGATTGAAAATTCTGCTGAATTAGCCCGTCTTGAAGAACAAATCAGCAAGAAAAAAGCAGCTCAACTGTTTGAAACTGGTCAGTTATTCCAGATAGAAGTTGGGACTTTTGCAGGTTTGGCACACATTCATCAGGCTTTATTTGAGGATATTTACGACTTTGCAGGGAAAATTCGTGATGTCAACATTGCCAAAGATAATTTTCAATTTGCTCCTCGAATCTTTCTTGAGCAGTCTTTAACCTATATCGACAAGCTACCTCACGAAACTTTTGATGAAATTGTTGAAAAATATGCGGATATGAACATTGCTCACCCTTTCCGTGAGGGAAATGGTCGTAGTATGCGTATCTGGTTGGATTGTATGCTACGAGATAGTTTGGGCAAGGTGGTTGATTGGAATAGTATTGATAAAGATGACTATTTCAATGCGATGATTAGAAGTCATGTATCAACAGGCGAGCTTAAATATTTATTATTTAAGGCATTAACAGAGAATCTTGATCAAGCAACATATTTCAAAGGCATCGATCAATCCTATTACTACGAGGGTTACAACCTTTATCGTATTGAGGATTTGTAAATCTAGCATAAACAAATGATGTGAGGTGTTTTATGCCATTAAGAGTAAAATTAACTGACCGTTTTCAAAAACGGTTGTCTGAATGGGCTCGAAAGCGCAAGCCATTTAAAAATAAACAGGAGTTGGAAGAGAAATTTGACCAAGCATTGAAGATTTGGCAATCTTCCAAAACTCGGCAACATGCAGAAAACTTGCTATCTGAGCAAGGAAAATTAGAACATTTTTTACATGGCACGGAACGGAAACTGTCTCGTATGCCTTTTGGTGGAGATAAATTTGCGGCTATTCCAGGCTTGATTTCCATGGTGCGAAGCTATATCCGTAGAGATTACAGCAAGTTACCCAAAGGGACAATCCTCGCAATTATAGGTGCTTTGATTTATTTTTTCAGTCCTATTGATGCCTTACCAGATTTCATCCTTGGAGCAGGTCTACTTGACGATGCCTTTGTCCTTAATGCCTGTTTGAAATTAATCAAAGCAGATGTCGAGGACTTTAGAAGCTGGCAAGCAAGCCAGTGGAAAGTGGATGAGTAGCTCTGCTATTTTCAAAAGGAGAAAGAAGATGTTAGAGAAAGTTGAACGCTTAATAAGTGAAATTAACCGTATTCATCTGGAGTATTCAAAGGATTATTTTGAAACAGGTAAGGTTGAAAAAGTCAATCTTAAGCATACCTTTGCCAAGGTTCCAACCCAGCCTATTCTGACTTATCGACTCAACTTACACGAGTCCATTAACGATTACTTGATGCGTGCCGATGTCAAGAATATTGCTTATTTTTATCGTGTCAAAACATCGGAATCGATTTTGGATAAGATTGAGCGTTTTAAAGAGAGAAGTGAGGGCTATCCTGTAAATTCCATTCTCAACGATATTTTCGGTGCTCGTATGATTTTAACTTCTGAGGAAATTGCGGAGGTCATGGAGCGTCTGGATGACTGGCAGGAACAATATGGTCTGAAAAACTGGTATCTGCGAGATAAAGACGGCTATATCGGTATTCATATCTATTTCAAAAATAAGAGCAATTTCTACTATCCGTGGGAACTGCAACTGTGGGATGAGAATGATGTAGAGGGCAATATTGCTAGTCATATCAAGTATAAGAGGAAGTTTGTGGGGGAATTTTCAAAGTTAATTTGATGATTTTGTAATTTTATTTTTAGAATTTGAATTTATAATATAGTTTCTTGGAGGTGGATATGACCTTTGATTCGCAACAAATTGAAGTTAGTCAAGTTGTTGATCTTGTTGATCGGTTGACAACGGCTTATTACTCATCTTTAGCATTAATTTTTACTATAGTTCTTGGTACGATTGCATTTCTTATTTACGACAAAAATAGTTTGAAAAAGGAAATGAGAGAAAAGTATGAGGAAATTGTAAAAATAAAATCAGAAGAATTAAAGCAAGAAATAGAAAGTAATCTTGATAAGCTTAAAGATGAAAATGTTATTGAATTAAAACGGATAGAAAATCTAAGTTATTATAACTATGTCAAAGATTCGTTAAGGAATATTTCAACCAGGTCTAATAAACTCCTTATCTGGAATATTGTTCATAACTATTATAAACGATGTTTACGTCTGATAATTGATATTATAGATAACGAGAATATTCCCAAAGGTAAAAAAGAAAAATATATACTATCAATTGTCAATAGGATAAACCACATAAGTAATCAAGTTAATAAACCAAAATTATTTTTATTTAAGCGACTGAGCAATAAAGCATTAGAGCACCTAAACTCAGTAATTGATATTGAGAAAAATATTTCTATTGTTTTAAAGAAGTATAACATAGCAAGAGAATGTCAAATAATGAAAATTGATGTTGAAAGCAACATTGAAAAACAAAAACATCTTAAAGATCTAACTGACTCTTTAGAGAATTTACAGAAATTAACTCAAAAAACAACTCAGAAAGAAAATGTTTAATTTATGTCTAACATTCAAAACATGTCCCTTGAGGACATCATGGGAGAGCGTTTTGGTCGCTACTCCAAATACATTATTCAGGAGCGGGCTTTGCCGGACATTCGCGACGGTCTAAAGCCCGTGCAACGTCGGATTCTTTATTCCATGAATAAGGACGGCAACACTTTTGACAAGGGTTACCGCAAGTCTGCCAAGTCAGTCGGGAATATCATGGGGAATTTCCACCCGCACGGTGATTCCTCTATTTATGATGCCATGGTCCGCATGAGTCAGGACTGGAAGAACCGTGAGATTTTGGTGGAGATGCACGGGAACAACGGTTCCATGGACGGCGATCCGCCTGCGGCAATGCGTTACACCGAGGCTCGCCTGTCGGAAATGGCTGGCTATCTCTTGGCTGACATCGAGAAAAAGACAGTACCATTTGCCTGGAACTTTGACGATACGGAAAAAGAACCCACTGTGCTACCAGCTGCCTTCCCTAATCTCTTGGTCAATGGAGCGACAGGAATTTCAGCTGGGTACGCGACTGACATCCCGCCACATAATCTGGCGGAGGTCATCGATGCCGTTGTTTACATGATTGATCACCCGACTGCTAAGTTAGAAAAGCTAATGGAGTTCTTACCTGGACCTGACTTCCCAACAGGTGCCATTATCCAAGGGGCTGACGAAATCAAGAAGGCCTATGAAACTGGTAAGGGGCGTGTTGTTGTCCGTAGCCGTTGTGACATTGAGCAACTTAAGGCTGGTAAGAAACAGATTGTCATTACTGAGATTCCTTACGAGGTCAACAAGGCTGTTCTGGTTAAGAAAATCGATGATGTCCGTGTCAACAACAAGGTGCCTGGTATTGCCGAGGTGCGTGATGAGTCAGACCGTACAGGTCTGCGGATTGCCATTGAGCTGAAAAAAGACAGCGATGAGCAAACCATTCTCAACTACCTTTACAAATACACCGACTTACAAATCAATTACAATTTCAACATGGTGGCGATTGATAACTTCACACCGCGTCAGGTTGGCTTGCAGAAGATTCTGTCCAGCTACATCGCCCACCGCCGTGAGATTATCATTGCTCGTTCTAAGTTTGACAAGGAAAAGGCTGAAAAACGCCTCCATATCGTAGAAGGCTTAATACGTGTTATTTCCATTTTGGATGAAGTCATTGCCCTTATTCGTGCCTCTGAAAACAAGGCGGATGCTAAGGAAAACTTGAAAGTCAGCTATGAGTTTAGCGAGGAACAGGCAGAAGCAATCGTGACCTTGCAACTCTACCGCTTGACCAATACCGACATTGTGACCTTGGAAAATGAAGAAGCAGCCCTACGAGAGCAGATTCAGACCTTGGCTGCTATTATCGGCGATGAACGGACCATGTTCAATCTTATGAAGAAGGAACTGCGTGAGGTCAAGAAGCAGTTTGGTAATCCTCGTTTGAGCGAATTGCAGGATCAGGCAGAAGCGATTGAGATTGACACCGCCAGCTTGATTGTCGAAGAAGAAACCTTTATCAGCGTGACCAAGGCAGGTTACATCAAACGGACCAGTCCACGTTCTTTCAATGCCTCAACCCTTGAAGAAATGGGCAAACGAGAGGATGACCAGCTGATTTTCTTGCAGAATGCCAAGACAACCCAGCATCTCTTGCTCTTTACCAATCTTGGAAATGTCATCTATCGACCTGTCCATGAACTGACAGATATTCGTTGGAAGGACATTGGTGAACACCTGAGCCAGACCCTGATGAACTTTGATACCAATGAAGAGATTATCTTTGCTGAACTGGTTGAGAATTTTGAAGAGGGGACTTATTTCGCGGTGACTAAATACGGTCAAATCAAACGTGTGGAGCGGAAGGAGTTTGCTCCTTGGCGGACTTACAAGTCTAAGTCAACCAAGTATGCCAAGCTCAAAGATGCGGATGATGTGGTCATTACCGTATCGCCTGTAGTCTTGGATGACATCATGCTCATGACAGAAAAGGGCTACGCTCTGCGATTTAACATTGAAGAAGTGCCAATCATCGGTGCCAAGGCGGCCGGTGTCAAGGCGGTCAACCTCAAGGATGGGGATGTGGTGGCTGCGGCCTTTATCAGCAATACCAGCTCTGTTTATCTCCTGACCCAGCGTGGTAGTTTGAAGCGGCTGGCGACGGAGGAAATCCCTGTGACCAGCCGTGCCAAGCGTGGTTTGCAGGTGCTTCGCGAACTCAAGGCTAAACCTCACCGTGTCTTTGCGGCAGGTCCAGTCTTGACGGACCAGGGAGATTTTGACCTCTTTAGTACAGCGAATGAAGATGAAACAACAAGTCAAGTGCTTCACGTGCAGTCTAAAACGGGCAAACTCTATGAGGTTGATGTGACCCAGCTTAGCCTGTCTGAACGCACTAGCAACGGCAGCTTCATTTCGGATACCATTTCCGATGAAGAAGTCTTCAGAACCTGGATAGACTAAAAAGATGAAAAGATTGCTCGCAAAGCAGTCTTTTTGCTATACTGTAGGGGAGGTAAATATTATGAAAATTATCAAATTATTTTTCAGTATAAAAGTCTATCTATGGCTTGTTCTGTCCTTCCTTCTGTTATTGTGCGGCGTATGGAGATACGGCTACATCTCTGGTGAAAAGAGCAGTCAACAGGAAGTGAGTGTCCATACGGCTATTGAGTCTGTCGAGCAAGTCAATGAATTGGTATTTCTAAATACAGCTGTCCAGAAAATTGTGACCGCTAAAAACTACACGGTCTTATTTGGTCAAGAAATGCCTTTCTCAGAAAAATCAGCCCTCTTGATCATCAAGTACAAGGCAAAATTTGGTATCAAAAGTCCTGTATCCATTGAACATCTTTCTGAAAATCGGTATAAAATTACCCTTCCAGCCTTTGAAGTCATTGGATTGGAATTGGATGCAGAAGAACCTTATACCTTATATGATAAGAGTGGTGAGATATTGAGTTTTGCGACAGAAGAAATCGATACTGCCCAACTCATCACAGATGAATTTCAGTCAGCAGAACGAGAAACGTTTCTAGCAGATTATCAGGAAGACATAAAAGAGTCAGCCAAAAACTACTATCAAAATTTATTTAATGCTATCTCACCTGAAATTCAACTAGAATTTGTTTTTAAAGAGTAAAAGTCTGGTTTACCAGGCTTTTTCTTATATTCACAAAATTTTCTGAATTTTTAATTGAAAATCACTTTCAAAAGTAGTAAAATAATAAAAAATGAATTTGGAGAAACTATATGACCGTGAACATTGACTGGGAAAACCTTGGTTTTTCTTATATGAAACTACCTTATCGCTTCATCGCTCATTTCAAAAACGGCCAATGGTCTGAAGGGCAATTGACCGAAGATGCGAAACTGCACATTTCAGAAAGCTCACCAGCCCTTCACTATGGCCAGCAGGCCTTTGAGGGCCTTAAGGCCTATCGCACCAAGGAGGGAAAACTCCAGCTCTTTCGTCCAGACCAAAACGCTAAGCGCCTGCAACGAACAGCTGACCGCTTGCTCATGGAGCCTGTACCGACTGACCTTTTCATCAAGGCTTGTAAAGAGGTGGTCAAAGCCAGTGCAGACTATGTTCCTCCCTATGGAACTGGTGGTACCCTTTATCTCCGTCCGCTCCTGATTGGTGTCGGCGACATCATCGGCGTAAAACCAGCAGAAGAGTACATTTTCACCGTTTTTGCTATGCCAGTCGGCAACTACTTCAAGGGTGGTTTGGCTCCGACCAACTTCCTCATTCAGGACAAGTACGACCGTGCGGCACCAAATGGAACAGGGGCAGCTAAGGTTGGTGGCAACTATGCAGCATCGCTCTTGCCGGGCCAATATGCTAAAAAGCAGGGCTTCTCAGACGTCATCTATCTGGACCCAGCTACCCACACCAAGATTGAAGAAGTAGGGTCTGCTAATTTCTTTGGTATTACAGCTGATAACGAGTTTGTTACACCGATTTCGCCATCAATCTTGCCGTCCATTACCAAGTATTCTCTCTTGTATTTGGCAGAGCATCGTCTGGGAATGAAGGCAGTGGAACGAGAAGTCCTTGTCGAAGAATTAGACCAGTTTGTCGAAGCAGGAGCTTGCGGAACAGCTGCAGTCATCTCACCAATTGGTGGTATTCAGATTGCAGACAAACTCCATGTTTTCCATAGTGAAACAGAAGTAGGACCTGTCACTCGTAAATTATATGACGAATTAACAGGTATCCAGTTTGGTGATATTGAAGCGCCAGAAGGCTGGATTGTCGAAGTAGATTAATTTCAGAAGGCTTGCACTTGCAAGCTTTTCTCTTTTTTTGTAGAATAGTAAAAGTGAGGTTTGAAAATGAGTAAAAAAGATAAAAAAATTGAAATTCAGATTGAAGATAGCAAAGTTCTTGTCAATAGAGAAGAGTTCCCTGGTTACCGCCTTGTTATAGGTAAAAAAGTAATTGGAGAAATTGCAGAATTGGCTGAAAATAACTTTTCAGTTATTAAAAATGGAAATACCGAAAGCTTTTACAAAAAATTAGAAAAAGCAGTCGGAAATATTATTGAAAATTATAATTTAAGTCACTAAAAGGCTTGTAATAGTCGCTATTTTATGTTAGAATAGTGACTGTTAGTGCACGGAGAGATAGCGAAGAGGCTAAACGCGGCGGACTGTAAATCCGCTCCTTCGGGTTCGGGGGTTCGAATCCCTCTCTCTCCATGTCTAAGATACTAAGGGCATCAAACGCATAGTAAAAATAGGAAGTTGACTGCAAATCCTGATTTGCTAGGCGACTTATCTTTTTTACACAGCGTTTAGCCCGAGTTCATTTCAGAATACTATCTTAGAAAATGTTTTGGGGTATCGCCAAGCGGTAAGGCAAGGGACTTTGACTCCCTCATGCGTTGGTTCGAATCCAGCTACCCCAGTAAAGGTACTAGATATAGTCTAGTTCGTCAAAGATGTCTAATTGTTGTTGTCCTTGCGTGTGCCTTAAATAAAATATATTTTATGTTGGGTCGAAAGACCTGATTGTCGGAGGTTTTTTTATAATGAACGAATTTGAAGATTTGTTGAACAGTGTAAGCGAAGTTACACCTGGTGATGTGGTAACTGCAGAAGTATTGACAGTTGATGCTGGTCAAGCAAACGTAGCTATCTCAGGTACTGGTGTTGAAGGCGTATTGACTCTTCGTGAGTTGACTAACGACCGTGATGCTGATATCAACGACCTTGTAAAAGTTGGTGAAACACTTGAATTGTTAGTACTTCGCCAAGTTGTTGGTAAAGATACAGACACTGTTACTTATCTTGTATCTAAAAAACGTTTGGAAGCACGTAAAGCATGGGACAAGCTTGTTGGTCGTGAAGAAGAAGTTGTTACAGTTAAAGTAACTCGCGCCGTTAAAGGTGGTCTTGCAGTTGAATTTGAAGGTCTTCGTGGTTTCATCCCAGCTTCAATGATCGACAGCCGTTTCACTCGTAACACTGAGCGTTTTGTAGGTCAAGAATTTGATGCTAAAATCAAGGAAGTTGATCCTGCTGAGAACCGTTTCATCTTGTCACGTCGTGACGTTGTTGAAGCAGAAGCTGCAGCTGCACGTGCTGAAGTATTCGGTAAATTGGCAGTTGGTGAAGTTGTGACTGGTAAAGTTGCACGTATCACAAGCTTTGGTGCATTCATCGACCTTGGTGGTGTAGATGGTTTGGTACACCTGACTGAATTGTCACACGAGCGTAACGTATCTCCTAAATCAGCTGTAACAGTTGGTGAAGAAGTTGAAGTTAAAGTTCTTGCAATCGACGAAGTTGAAGGTCGCGTATCATTGTCATTGAAAGCTACACAGCCTGGTCCATGGGATGGCGTTGAGCAAAAATTGGCAGCTGGCGATGTCATCGAAGGTAAAGTAAAACGCTTGACTGACTTCGGTGCTTTCGTTGAAGTATTGCCAGGTATCGATGGTTTGGTACATATCTCACAAATTTCACACAAACGTGTTGAAAATCCAAAAGATGCTTTGTCAGTAGGTCAAGAAGTAACTGTAAAAGTTCTTGAAGTAAACGCAGCTGATGAGCGTGTATCACTTTCTATCAAAGCTTTGGAAGAGCGTCCAGCCGCTGCTGAAGGCGAAGAAAAAGCAGAAAAACGTGCTCCACGTCCACGTCGTCAAAAACGTGAAGAAAAACGTGATTACGAATTGCCAGAAACTCAATCTGGATTCTCAATGGCTGACCTTTTCGGTGACATTGAATTGTAATTCAAATAAAAACTTGCCTTGTGCAAGTTTTTCATTTCCACCCTTAGTGTAATGGATATCACGTAAGATTCCGGTTCTTGAGATGGGGGTTCGATTCCCTCAGGGTGGACTAAAAAAAAGCCTGTACATTCAGGCTTTTTTCATATCATTTAGGAGAAAATCATGTTACATTTTGAAAATGATTATAACAAAGGTGCCCATCCTGCCTTGCTAGAAGCCATAGTTGTAAGCAACCAAGAGGGATTATCCGGCTATGGCACTGATAAATATACTGAATCTGCTATAGAAAAAATTAAACTGGCAACTGCCTGCCCTCATGCACAAATCACCTTTTTGACAGGTGGTACACAGACCAATCAAATTGTTATCTCTTCTATGTTGGCTTCTTATGAGGGTGTCATTGCAGCAGATACGGGTCACATTTCTACCCACGAAGCAGGAGCGATAGAATTCACGGGACATAAAGTAATGACTTTGCCACATAAAGATGGAAAAATTACAGCGAATGACGTGGATAGCTACATTAAAGACTTTTACGCAGATGCCAATCATGCTCATATGGTTCACCCAGGAATGGTTTATATTTCGCATCCGACGGAGTATGGTACACTTTATAGCAAGTCAGAGTTAGAAGCCTTGTCAATAGTTTGCCACACCCATAATATTCCGCTTTTTTTAGATGGAGCTCGCTTAGGTTATGGTCTTGCAGCTCGTGATACGGATCTTGATTTGCCGACAATTGCAGAGCTGACCGATGTTTTTTATATCGGAGGGACAAAACTCGGTGCCTTGTTGGGAGAAGCTCTGGTCTTCACCAAGAACAACCAGCCCAAGAATTTCGTATCGATCGTCAAACACCATGGTGCCTTGTTAGCAAAAGGAAGAGTGACGGGTGTCCAGTTTGATTGCTTATTTACTGATGACTTGTATCTTGAATTGGGGCGTCATGCTATCGCAATGGCAGAGCAACTGATTCAGATTTTGGAAGAGAAAGGCTTTCAATTCTATCTCAAATCCCCGACCAATCAGCAATTCGTTATTGTTAAGAATGAAGAATTGACTAGATTGACAGAAGCTGGAATTGCCTATGGCTTCTGGGAAAAATACGACGATAGCCACAGTATCATCCGCTTTGCGACCAGCTGGTCAACTAGTCAAGAGGATATTGATGAATTGAGAAATAGATTATAGCAAGCAAAAAAGAAAGGGTTAGCCTTTCTTTTTAGTCTGTAAATAATGATAGCGATAAACTGCATAACGTTCAATAAGGCGGTAGCCTATTCCTCCTGCGATTGCATGTACAATCAGGGCAATGTGCAATTCTAGTGGTGCTTTTATAGTGATACCAAATAGAATACCGATTACAGTCCATCCTAGTATGACCCACCATAAGTACTTAAATGGAGCATACTGGCCATCCTGGTCTTTAACTTCACTGGAAACCCTGAGTGAACAGCCGATTAATATTCCCATGGGGAGCAATGAACGAGTATCAAATGGTTCTGGTAAAAATGACGATAAGGCGAAGATTTGTATAAGCGCAAAAATCAGTAGCCAAACGAAAATCGGCGTTTTTAGAATGACGTATTTCATATTGTACCCTCCTGAAATTAGTATATCAAATCCAAGAAAGCAAAACAAATATTTATGTGCTATTGATTAGAAGTCGTTTCGGATGCCCCACTAGTTACCTCTGTATTAGTGCTGGTTTCTGTCGTTGTCTCCGAAGCTTGGGTAGCAGACGTTTCTGTAGACGAGGAAGAGGCAGTAGACTCTACTGAAGAGCTGGTCTCGGTTTGGGTTGAGGATGTTGTTTCGGAGCTTGAACTTGTTGAATCTTGTTCTTCTGTTAACGGATTGCCGTTTGATGATTGGCTGGGGCTAGTGGCACTGGATGATGAAATGGTAGTACTTGGAGATGTTGAGGATGTTGCAGGTTTTGCTGTAAAGGTGTAGATAGTGATGCAGGCAGTGATAATCCCTAAAATAGATCCGATAAAGGTTAAATATTTTTGAAAATTAGTTAAAGCAGCCGGTTTTTTATTTGTATTCTTACGTGTATTCATGATGTACCTCCACCTTTAGTTTAAGATAGGAAGTTTAAAACTATCTTAAAGATTGCCGAAAGGCATGAAAACATGATAAAATAGGACTATTGCAATAAAAGGAATATAAAAAATGATCTATTTTGATAATGCAGCAACGACACAGGTCTGTCCAGAAGTTCTCAAGACCTATACGGAAGTGGCGACAAAAATCTGGGGAAATCCCTCTAGCCTCCATAGTCTCGGCAGTCAAGCAACCCGTATTTTGGAAGCGTCTCGTAAGCAAATCGCAGAATTGCTTGGCCAGGATAGCAAAGAAATCTTTTTCACCTCAGGTGGTACGGAAGGTGACAACTGGGTCATCAAGGGAGTGGCATTTGAAAAGGCACACCTGGGCAAGCACATCATCGTGTCAGCTATTGAGCATCCAGCGGTAAAAGAGTCGGCACTTTGGCTCAAAACACAAGGTTTTGAGGTTGATTTGGCTCCGGTCAATGCCCAAGGTTTTGTGGATGTTGCAGCCTTAGAAAGCTTGATTCGTCCAGATACCACACTGGTTTCTATCATGGCCGTCAACAATGAAATTGGTGCCATTCAGCCCATTCAGGAAATTTCACAACTTCTAGCTGATAAACCCACCATCTCCTTCCATGTGGACGCTGTGCAGGCTATCGGCAAGGTGCGAACGGAACGGTATCTGACAGACCGAGTTGATTTTGCCAGTTTTTCAGGTCACAAATTCCATTCTGTAAGAGGTGTAGGGTTCGTCTATATCAAAGCAGGTAAGAAAATCACTCCGCTATTGACAGGAGGAGGACAGGAAAGCGACAAACGCTCAACAACTGAAAATGTGGCTGGTATTGCCGCAACGGCTAAGGCGCTCCGCTTGACCTTGGACAAGGCAGCAGATAGCCAGAAGCGACTGGCAGCTATGAAGCAAATCTTGGTGGATGAATTGGGCAAATATGCCGATGTGACAGTCTTTTCTGGGCTAGAGGACTTTGTGCCAAGCATTGTGACGTTTGGGATTAAGAACATCCGAGGCGAGGTCATTGTCCATGCCTTTGAAGAACACCAGATTTACATTTCGACAACCTCAGCCTGCTCGTCCAAGGCTGGAAAACCAGCTGGAACACTGATTGCTATGGGTGTTCCGCAGAAGTTGGCTCAAACTGCCGTCCGTATCAGCTTGGATGATGACAACGATATGGGGCAAATTGAACAATTCCTCACGATTTTCAAACAAATTTATCAGAACACGCAGAAAGTAAGGTAGCATGAACTATTCAGAAATTATGATTCGCTATGGTGAATTGTCAACCAAAGGGAAAAACAAGATGCGGTTTGTTAACAAACTCCGCAATAATATCAAGCATGTCCTTTCTGTTTACCCAGAAGTGACAGTTTATTTTGACCGTGACCGTGGTCATGTCTATTTGAACGGGGCAGATTATCAGGAAGTCTCAGCTTCTTTGAAGAAGATTTTTGGTATCCAAAATTTTGCACCGTCTTATAAGATTGAAAAGTCTGTTCCAGCCTTGAAAGAGGCGGTTGTGGAGATTATGCAGTCTATTTACAAGGAAGGGATGACCTTCAAGATTGCTGCACGTCGTAGCGACCACAGTTTTGAATTGGACAGCCGTGACCTCAACCAAGTCCTTGGAGATGCGGTTTTTACAGCTATTCCCAATGTACAGGTACAGATGAAGTCACCAAATATTACCTTGCGAGTGGAGATTCGTCCTGACGCTGCTTATATTTCCCATGAAGAAATCAAGGGGGCAGGTGGTCTTCCAGTTGGTACATCTGGCAAAGGTACGCTGATGCTATCAGGTGGTATTGATTCGCCTGTTGCGGGCTATTTGGCACTTAAACGTGGTGTAGAAATCGAAGCCTTGCACTTTGCAAGTCCGCCTTATACTAGCCCAGGTGCGCTTAAAAAGGCCCATGATTTGACTCGTAAATTGACTGCCTTTGGTGGTAATATCACCTTTATCGAAGTGCCGTTTACAGAAATTCAGGAAGAAATCAAGGAAAAAGCACCTGAAGCTTATTTGATGACCTTGACACGTCGCTTCATGATGCGGATTACAGACCGAGTTCGTGAAGAGCGTGGTGCCATGGTTATTATCAATGGTGAAAGTCTAGGACAAGTGGCAAGTCAGACCTTGGAATCAATGCAGGCTATCAATGCGGTGACAAATACACCTGTTATCCGTCCAGTCGTTACCATGGACAAGTTGGAAATCATTGATATTGCTCAAGAAATTGATACATTTGACATTTCCATCCAGCCATTTGAAGATTGCTGTACCATCTTTGCCCCTGACCGTCCAAAAACCAACCCTAAAATTAAAAATGTCGAGCAGTACGAAGCTCGTATGGATGTAGAAGGATTGGTAGAACGTGCTGTGGCTGGGATTATCGTAACTGAAATCACACCGAAAGAGGAAGTGAAAGACGAAGTGGATAGTTTGATTGAAGACTTACTGTAGCATACAATTATTTTGACATACATGTAAATCCAGTTATTGCTGGATTTTTTAATACGAATCGTTCGGAAAAATCGAATTTGTATGATATAATAAGACTTCAGAAAAAATACAAAGGAGTTATTATGAAAAAAGGAGCGCTAACAGGTTTACTCCTGTTTGGTATGTTTTTTGGTGCAGGAAACTTGATTTTCCCACCTGCACTTGGTGTCTTGTCTGGTGAGAATTTTTGGCCAGCTATTTTAGGATTTGTCGTATCGGGTGTCGGCATTGCTGTCATTGCTTTGATTGTCGGTACCTTAAATCCAAAAGGTTATGTACATGAGATTTCTCGTAAGATTTCTCCAGCCTTTGCAACGGTCTATCTTGTTGCCTTGTATTTGGCTATCGGTCCTTTCTTTGCCATTCCGCGTACAGCAACAACGTCCTTTGAAATTGGTATTGCACCCTTGTTGGGCGATGCGAATCTGGGTATCTGGTTGTTTGGCTTTACAGCTCTTTACTTTGTGGCAGCTTATTTGATTGCCCTCAATCCATCTCAAATCTTAAACAGTATCGGACGTATTTTAACCCCTGTTTTTGCCATTTTGATTGTGATTTTGGTTGTGCTTGGTATTGCGAAATACGGATCAACCAGTCCACTACCAGCTTCTGAGGCTTATTCTGCGGGTCAGGCTTTTGGTACAGGATTTATTGAAGGATACAATACCCTCGATGCCCTTGCCTCTATTGCCTTTAGTGTTGTAGCAGTGAATACCTTAAAACAACTTGGTTTCTCCAGCAAGAAGGAGTATGTCTCAACCATCTGGTCTGTTGGTTTTGTTGTAGCCTTGGCTTTTTCAGCACTATATGTTGGTTTGGCTTTCCTAGGTAATCATTTCCCAGTTCCTGCTGATGTTTTGGCTTCTGATACCAATAAGGGTGTTTATATTCTTTCGCAAGCAACACAAGCTATCTTTGGTCCAAGCGCGCAGATTTTCTTGGCTGCTATGGTTATCGTGACTTGTTTCACGACGACGGCTGGCTTGATTGTTTCTTCAGGTGAATTTTTCGCTGAGCGTTTCCCACGTTTTAGCTACAAAGTGTATGCGACAATCTTTACTTTGATTGGTTTTGGTATTGCTAACCTCGGTTTGAACAATATCATCACTTTCTCAGTTCCAGTTCTTTTGGTTCTCTATCCAATTACTATCTGTATTGTCTTGATTACCATTGTTAACAAATTTGTACCGCTTTCCACTTATGGTATGCAATTAACTGTGGGAGTAGTGACAGCTTTGTCATTGGTAGAAGTGTTAGCAGGACAATTCAACTGGACTGCTGTTTCAAAAATCATCTCAGCTCTGCCATTGGCTGGACAATCATTAGCATGGTTATTACCAGCTCTTGTCGGAATCGTCCTCTCTCTATTCTTACCAAACAAGCAGGAGAGCGAAGTTTTCGAAATGTAAGAAAAGTGATACAAAACACTTGCTTTTGCGAGTGTTTTTTGGTATATTACAATAGTTGACTATGCACATTTCCTGTGCAACCGCACGAATGCCGTTCTTTCGATGAGAGTAGAGTAAGTGGTTCGTCCCACGGTACTAGGCGAGTCTTCACATCAAATTCGGGCAAGGCCCAAAAATCATAGGAGGTGCATAATGAGCACATATGCAATCATTAAAACTGGCGGCAAACAAGTTAAAGTTGAAGTCGGTCAAGCTATCTACGTTGAAAAATTGAACGTTGAAGCAGGTCAAGAAGTTACTTTCGAAGAAGTAGTTCTTGTTGGTGGTGAGAAAACTGTTGTGGGTACTCCACTTGTAGCAGGCGCTACTGTTGTTGGTACTGTTGAAAAACAAGGTAAACAGAAAAAAGTTGTTACCTTCAAGTACAAACCTAAAAAAGGTAGCCACCGCAAACAAGGTCACCGTCAACCTTACACAAAAGTTGTTATCAACGCTATCAACGCTTAATCGCGTAGCTTGAAGCAATCATTACAGAAATTCGGAGGAATAACATATGTTAAACTTGAATCTTGCTAACTTGCAATTTATGGCCCACAAAAAAGGTGGAGGTTCAACGTCAAACGGTCGTGACTCACAAGCGAAACGCCTTGGTGCGAAAGCTGCTGACGGCCAAACTGTATCAGGTGGTTCAATCCTTTACCGCCAACGTGGTACAAAAATCTACCCAGGAGCTAACGTAGGTCGTGGTGGAGATGATACTCTTTACGCTAAAGTAGAAGGCGTTGTACGCTTCGAACGTAAAGGTCGCGATAAGAAACAAGTATCTGTTTACCCAATCGCTAAGTAAAAAATGGTCCAGTGGACCATTTTTTCTTGGGCTCTAGAAATAGAAGTAGCGCAAATGGTCCAGTGGACCATTTTTTCTTGCCTTTTTGATTTAAATGAAAGGCAAAGGTTCGGGGAACCTTTTTAGCAACTCTCCTTGAAATAAAAGAGAGAGTTGAGCTAGAGATAGCAAACAATAGGCTTTCCGAGTTATTTTCGGAGAGTCTTTTTTTGTAATTTGATTTTGATATTTTTAAAAGTGTACGATAGAAGTGATTCGAGACGGCAATATCTTCTCTATAGGATAAAAATATTTTGCCATCTGCACTGTTGCGCTTCCTATAAGTTCTACGTTCAGGAGTAGATGAAATGTTCAGAGGAAGTGATATAGGTTCCAACTTAGTAAAATTAGTCATCGATGATTTGATGAATAGAAATTCCAAAGCCTTTCAAATTGCAGTTGAAGAAGAGGATTTGGGAACCTGGAAGTTATATAAGAGAAGAATAGTCTATTTGCGAAAACGCAAGAGTTCAGCAAATTCTTGCTTTTTTTGATATAATGGTAGAAGCAGTTTTAAGAGGTATCAGGTATGAATATTCAACAATTACGCTACGTTGTAGCCATTGCAAACAGTGGTACTTTTCGGGAAGCAGCAGAGAAAATGTACGTTTCCCAGCCTAGTTTGTCTATTTCCATTCGTGATTTGGAAAAAGAGTTAGGTTTTCAAATTTTTAGCCGAACTAGTTCAGGAACTTTTTTGACACAAAAAGGGATGGAATTCTATGAGAAAGCTCAGGCTTTAGTTAAGGGATTTGATCAGTTTGAGCATCTCTATTTGCAACCTGAGGAAGGTGAGAAGACTTTTTCAATTTCAAGTCAGCATTATGATTTTCTTCCTCCATTGATTACGGAGTTCTCTTGTAGCCACCCGCAGTACCCTCATTTTCGCATTTTTGAATCGACTACAGTACAGATTTTAGATGAGGTTGCTCAAGGTTATAGCGAGCTTGGTATTATTTATTTGAACGAGAGAAATACAAAAGGAATCATGCAGAAATTGGATAAACTTCACTTGCAAGCTGTAGATTTGTCTGCATTTCAGACTCATATCTACCTTCGTGAAGATCATCCTTTGACAAAGAAAGCTGAGATTGAGCCAGCAGATTTGGTAGGTCTACCTACCGTACGGTTCACTCAAGAAAAAGAGGCTTATCTTTATTATTCCGAGAACTTGATTGATACGTCGGATTCCTCGGTTGTGTTTGATGTGACAGACCGTGCTACTTTGAATGGAATTTTGGAGCGTACGGATGCCTATGCAACTGGTTCGGGCTATCTTGATGAAGAGAGTGTCAATGGCATTACAGTAATTCCTCTCAAAGGAAAGGTAGACAATCGCATGGTCTACGTTAAACGAGCCAATGATGAACTTAGTTCTTGTGCCAAGGACTTTATTGAAACCATGCAGGCATATTTTGATAAGAAGAAGGATGAAAATGCGTAAAATTGGATTTCCATTTTTGATGGTAGTATTAATTGGTCTGGACCAGCTTGTAAAAGCTTGGACAGTTGCCAATGTTGAATTAGATAGGGTAACGGAATTTATACCAGGATTGATGAGCTTAGCTTATCTAAGAAATTATGGTGCGGCCTGGTCGATTTTACAAAATCAGCAGTGGTTTTTCACGATAATGACAATTGTTGCTGTGACAGGCCTAGTGTGGTACTATATCAAACAGATCAAGGGCAATATCTGGACTTTATTCAGTCTGTCTTTGATGATTGCTGGTGCTCTTGGGAATTTTATTGATCGTCTTAGACTGGGATATGTGGTGGACATGTTTCACTTGGATTTTATTAGTTTCCCTGTATTTAATGTAGCAGATATTTGTCTGACAGTTGGTGTAGGTATTTTATTTATTTGTATTATGAAAGAAGAGAGTAATGGAAGTAAGAGTTGAGGTTGGTGGCATTCGTTTGGATAAGGCATTGTCGGATTTGACGGATTTGTCTCGTTCGGTTGCAAATGAGCAGATTAAGGCTGGTCAAGTTTTGGTCAATGGACAGCCTAAAAAAGCTAAATATAGTGTACAGGTTGGGGATGTCCTAACCTATCAAATTCCAGAAGTAGAAGAAATCGACTATGTTGCTGAGGATATTCCTTTAGAGATTGTCTTTCAGGACGAGGATGTTGCTGTTGTAAATAAACCTCAAGGGATGGTCGTTCATCCGTCGGCTGGTCACACATCTGGAACGCTAGTTAATGCTCTCCTTTATCACGTAAAAGATTTGTCAGGCATCAATGGTGTCTTGCGACCAGGAATTGTTCATCGGATTGATAAGGATACTTCTGGCCTGCTCATGGTTGCTAAAAACGATGATGCCCATACAAAGCTTGCTGCTGAATTGAAAGACAAGAAATCCCTTCGTAAGTATTGGGCCATTGTCCACGGCAATCTACCAAACGATCGCGGAGTAATTGAGGCGCCGATTGGTCGTTCTGAAAAAGACCGCAAGAAACAAGCGGTGACTGCCAAAGGGAAAGAAGCTGTGACACGTTTTCAGGTTCTGGAGCGTTTTGGTGACTACACTTTGGTGGAATTGATCTTGGAAACAGGACGAACTCACCAAATTCGTGTCCACATGGCTTATATTGGTCATCCGGTTGCGGGGGATGAGGCTTATGGCCCAAGGAAAACACTAAAAGGACATGGCCAATTTCTTCATGCCAGAACGCTTGGATTTACCCATCCGAGAACTGGCGAGGTTGTTGAATTTACGGCAGAAGCGCCAGCTATTTTTCAGGAGGTACTTGAAAAACTGCGCAAGGCTGAATAATAGTATGAAAACCTTATCATCTTGCCCATTTTTTCAACAAATGCTATACTAGAACATGAAAAATGTTAAGGAGAGTAAGAATGGAAACTTTACCAAATTGTCCAAAATGTAATTCTGAATATGTCTATGAAGACGGTGCCCTCTTGGTTTGCCCTGAGTGTGCTTACGAGTGGAACCCAGCAGATGTAGCTGAGGAAGAAAGTGGACCTGTTGCAATTGATGCTAACGGTAATCGTTTGGCGGACGGCGATACTGTGACGCTTATCAAAGATTTGAAAGTGAAAGGTGCGCCTAAGGACCTTAAACAAGGTACACGTGTTAAAGGCATTCGTATCGTTGAAGGCGATCACAATATTGATTGTAAAATCGATGGTTTCGGTGCGATGAAGCTGAAATCTGAATTTGTTAAAAAAATTTAAGAGAAAGGGCTGGTTAACCAGTCTTTTGTCATATTTGAAAGGATATTATGAAACATCAAAGTATTTTGTTTTACAGTAGATGCTTGTTAGCCATTTTAGCCATCACAGGTACCGCTTTAGAAATCATTAAATATGGTATCGGGATGCTCATGTATTATACGGTGCAATCTAATTTATTAGTATCTCTGTTTGCTGTCTATATGGTCTATGCCATGCAGAAGGGGGTTGACTTACAATCGGCAAAGTTTTTACGGCTCAAGGCAGCAGTAACCATGTCTATCATGATTACTTGTGTAGTCTATCACTTTATGTTGGCCCCTTTGGCAGACGATTTCTGGCGACTTGAAAATCTACTCTGCCATTATATTGTTCCCCTTTATTTCCTGCTAGATACCTTGCTTGTGGACCGACAACGACAGTACAAGTGGTTTGACCCGATTTGGTGGACGCTTTTGCCTGTTCTCTACATGATTTTTGGTCTAGTGAATGGTCTTTTCATAAAAATTCCAATCCCAGATGCTAAGGACAGTCCTTTTGCTTATTTCTTTCTCAATGTCCCTAAGTATGGTTGGACCTATGTTTTGACTTATGCCGGAGTCATCTTTGTCGCCTATCTAGTCTGCGGTTTTCTATTGGCGGGACTTAAATCCATAAAACTTAAGACTTCATTGTCTTTTGGAAAAAATTCTCAGTAAAATCCGATAATTTCTATATTTTTTCAGAAAAAAATTGTCAAGGCTGAGATTTTATGCTATACTCTGCTTAATTAATCCTTTAAAACCTGTCCAGAGAGGCAGACAAGGAGTCGGATGTTAAGCAGGTTGGTTCTAACTAGCCTATATTTTCATAGTCTCCTTGTATAAGGAGACTTTTTCTATACTTTTGGAGGTCTTTATGAAGACAAAAGAAATCGTTGACGATATGACTATGAAGCGGGCGATCACCCGTATCACTTATGAAATTATCGAACGGAATAAGAATTTGGATAATATTGTCCTTGCAGGGATTAAAACACGGGGTGTTTTCATTGCAAAGAGGATTCAGGAGAGACTTAAGCAATTAGAAGGTATCGACGTTCCGTTGGGAGAGTTGGATACCAAGCCGTTTCGAGATGACATGAAGGTAGAAGATGATACGACAAATATGACTGCCAATGTCAACGATCGTGATGTTATATTAGTAGATGATGTGCTTTATACAGGACGGACTATTCGTGCTGCTATTGACAACATAGTGTCCTTGGGCCGTCCAGCTCGTGTTAGTTTAGCAGTACTTGTGGATCGTGGACACAGGGAGTTGCCTATTCGAGCAGATTATGTTGGGAAGAATATTCCAACTAGTCGTTCTGAAGAAATCATTGTGCACATGGCTGAAATCGATGGTCAAGACGCTGTCCTTCTGGTTGAAGGTGCATAGTCGCTTCGTTTACAAATTATCATTCTACATCTAGATCATAAAGGTAGGTATCATCATGACAATTACAAATGGTAAAGTTTCACTCAAACACTTGGTTACAATGGAGACCCTCTCAAATGAAGAAGTATTGGGACTCATTCAACGTGGTATTGCTTTTAAACGTGGTGAAAAGGTAGAGTTGGATCGGAAGTACTATGCTTCTAACCTTTTCTTTGAGGATTCAACTCGGACGCATAAGTCTTTTGAAATGGCAGAGCTTCGTTTGAATATGGGAATGATTGACTTTGATGCTCGTACCAGCTCAGTCAATAAGGGTGAAACCTTGTATGATACTATTTTGACCATGTCGGCACTTGGTGTTGACATTTGCGTGATTCGTCATTCGGAAGTGGATTATTACAAGCAATTGATTGATAGTCCTACCATCCAGACTTCAATTGTCAATGGTGGTGATGGTTCAGGTCAACACCCAAGCCAATCTCTACTTGATTTGATGACTATTTATGAAGAATTTGGAACTTTTGAAGGCTTGAAGATTGCCATTGCAGGTGATATTACACACTCACGGGTTGCTAAGTCCAATATGCAAATTTTGAAACGTCTGGGAGCTGAGATTTTCTTTGCTGGACCGGAGGAATGGTACGCAGAGGAATTTGATGTCTATGGTCAGCATTTGAATATTGATGATATTGTAGAAACGGTAGATGTACTGATGTTGCTCCGTGTGCAACACGAACGACATGATGGTGATGGTGGTTTTTCTAAAGAAACTTATAACCGTTTGCATGGTTTAACAGAGGAGCGCTACAAACGCTTGAAAGATACTGCAATTGTTATGCATCCGGCTCCTGTTAACCGTGATGTAGAAATCGATGACCAATTGGTAGAGGCGCCAAAATCACGTATTGTGCGTCAAATGCAAAATGGTGTCTTTGTTCGGATGGCGATTTTGGAAGCAATTGTCAATGGCAAGGCTTAAAAGTAAACTGTTCAGGTATCTTAGAACTAAGCAGTTAGAAATTTGTTAGACTTATCTTATTTAATGTCGCTCAGAGAGGTGACGAATAGAAAGGCAAGGGACAGGTCAATGGTTGCAAGCAACTCATTGACCTACGCCTGGGAGTGGGAAAGAACTCGAAAAGTAAAAAAGAGTTCTTCAACAAGTCTTTAATTTAAGTTGTTGAGTTGAAACAGTCTATTCCCAGACTGTTTCACTCCCACCCCCGCATAGTTCCAACTGTCTGGGAGATAGTTGGAAGTTGGAAATAGAGCGAACAAAGTTCGCATCAGTCGTAGAGGTTAAATTTGGAGTATAGAATGCGAACAAATTTACCAATCAACCACTGCGCTGAGATGTTGACACCTGCTCTTAGAAATGGTGATATACTTCAAGGTTATCCCTTGCACTAGTTTGTACAGTCAATTATTATCGAATTGGCAGTACAAACGTCGGACTATTATTTAATTCTATCCGGAGAGATAGAAAATAGAAAGGAGAAGATACAGGTTCGAGTAAGATTTGATTTTTATATTCGAACACGCCTTAAGGACTGTGTGAAAAAGCTAAATATCGTCTTGACGCTTGTAGCGTCGGCGTCGAATTTCCTATTTTCACTTTGTCCTTTTAACGGGCTTTGTATCATAGATTATGTCAAAAAGACGTTTGATTTTAGAAGATGGTACTATTTTTGAAGGGGAGGCCTTCGGTGCTGATATTGATGTGACTGGTGAGTTGGTTTTCTCAACTGGGATGACAGGTTATCAGGAATCTATCACGGACCAGTCTTATAATGGTCAGATTTTAACCTTTACCTATCCCTTGGTAGGAAATTACGGGATTAACCGTGATGATTACGAGTCAATCAAGCCGACTTGTAAGGGAGTGGTTGTCAGTGAGTGGGCTCGTCGGGCAAGTAACTGGCGTAACCAGATGACTTTGGATGAATTTTTAAAGGCTAAGAAAATTCCAGCAATTTCTGGAATTGACACACGCGCCCTAACTAAAATTATTCGTCAGCACGGTACCATGAAGGCGACTCTTGCAAATGTCGGTGATTCTGTTGAGCATTTGACAGACCAGTTGAGAGCGACTGTTTTGCCAACCAACAACATCCAGCAAGTATCGACTAAAACAGCCTATCCTGCACCTGGAGTTGGACGTAGTGTCGTTCTGGTTGATTTTGGATTGAAACATTCTATTCTTAGAGAGTTAGCCAAGCGTGATTGCAATGTGACAGTTATCCCTTATGATACGACTGCTGAAGAAATTCTTGCCCTCCATCCTGATGGTGTCATGCTATCAAACGGCCCAGGAAATCCAGATGATGTTCCAGAAGCGCTAGAAATGATTCGTGGGATTCTTGGTAAAATTCCAATTTTTGGTATCTGTATGGGGCACCAACTTTTTGCTAAAGCAAATGGGGCAACGACTTATAAAATGAAGTTTGGTCATCGTGGTTTCAACCATGCTGTTCGTGAAATTGCGACAGGTCGAGTGGACTTTACCAGTCAGAACCATGGTTATGCAGTGGCTCGTGAAGATTTACCTGAATGTTTAATGATTACTCATGAAGAAATCAATGACAAATCAGTAGAAGGGGTACGCCACAAGTACTATCCAGGTTTCTCTGTTCAATTCCACCCAGATGCTGCACCTGGTCCACATGATGCCAGCTATTTGTTTGATGAATTTATGGAATTGATGGATTCGTTTAAAAAAGGGCAATAAGGTTTAACCACTATCGAGCTAAACCTTACTGCGTCGGTCTATTATTTAATTCTATCCGGAAAGATAGAAAATAGAAAGGCAAGGGACAGGTCAATGGTTGCTGGCAACTCATTTCCCTACGCCTGGGAGTGGGAAAGAACTCGAAAAGTAAAAAAGAGTTCGTCAACAAGTCTTTAATTTAAGTTGTTGAGCTGAAACAGTCTATTCCCAGACTGATTCACTCTCACCTCCGCACAGTTGATTAGGTTAAATTTGGAGTATAGAATACGAACAAATTTACCAATCAACCACTGCGCTGAGATGTTGACACCTGCTCTTAGAAATGGTGATATACTTTAATGCTATCCCTTGCACTAGTTTGAAAACTAAAGTAATATCGACTTTAGTTTTCAAACGTCGGTCAGAGCAAGTCGGACTTCATGCGAACGCATGTGTCCTCCTACACAAAGTCCTATGGGACCTTTGCTAACTCTGACACTAGTTTAGAATCTCAATTATTATCGAATTGAGATTCTAAACGTCGGACTTATCTTATTTAATGTCGCTCAGAGAGGCGACGAATAGAAAGGAGAAGGGGGTGTTCTGTTGCTCGGATTTTGTAATTGAATTCGGGCTACGGACTGGGTCAAAAAGATAGTTTTTCCTCGAACGCAAGCGTTCTTGGTCAAACTCCTATTTTGACTGTGTCCGCTTAACGCCCTTAATATCTTAAAATTATGCCAAAACGTACGGATATTAAGAAAATTATGGTGATTGGGTCTGGTCCGATTATTATCGGTCAGGCTGCAGAGTTTGATTATGCTGGGACTCAGGCTTGTTTGGCTTTAAAGGAAGAAGGCTATAGTGTTGTCTTGGTCAATTCAAACCCTGCGACCATCATGACAGACAAGGAAATTGCGGATAAGGTCTATATTGAGCCGATTACGCTTGAATTTGTCACACGGATTTTACGGAAGGAGCGTCCAGATGCTCTCTTACCAACTCTTGGTGGTCAGACCGGTCTAAACATGGCCATGGAATTGTCTAAGGCTGGTATTTTAGATGAGCTTGGAGTTGAGTTGTTGGGAACTAAACTATCTGCAATTGATCAGGCAGAGGACCGCGATCTCTTCAAACAACTCATGGAAGAACTCAATCAGCCTATTCCTGAATCGACCATTGTGACAACAGTTGAAGAAGCCCTGGAATTCGCTGGTGAAATTGGCTATCCTCTTATCGTCCGCCCTGCCTTCACGCTAGGTGGTACTGGCGGCGGTATGTGTGCCAATGAAGAAGAATTGCGTGAAATTGCAGAAAATGGTTTGAAACTGTCACCGGTGACCCAGTGTTTGATTGAGCGTTCCATTGCTGGTTTCAAGGAAATTGAATACGAAGTGATGCGCGATGCGGCTGACAATGCCTTGGTCGTATGTAACATGGAAAACTTTGACCCTGTAGGAATTCATACAGGAGATTCTATCGTATTTGCCCCAACGCAGACGCTTTCGGATATTGAAAACCAGATGTTGCGTGATGCCAGTCTCAGCATCATCCGTGCCCTAAAAATCGAAGGTGGTTGTAATGTGCAGTTGGCACTGGATCCCCATAGTTTCAAATACTATGTCATCGAAGTGAACCCACGTGTGTCCCGTTCCTCTGCCTTGGCATCCAAAGCGACAGGTTATCCTATTGCCAAATTGGCAGCAAAAATTGCGGTTGGCTTGACCTTGGATGAAATGGTGAACCCTGTTACAGGAACAACCTACGCCATGTTTGAGCCTGCTCTTGACTACGTTGTGGCAAAAATTCCACGTTTCCCATTTGATAAGTTTGAAAAAGGGGAGCGCCGCCTTGGAACGCAGATGAAAGCAACTGGTGAGGTCATGGCTATCGGTCGCAATATCGAAGAAAGTTTGCTCAAGGCCTGCCGTTCTTTGGAAATCGGGGTCTATCACAATGAAATGCCTGAACTCAGCCAAGTGACAGATGACCAACTGGTTGAGAAGATTGTCAAGGCACAGGATGATCGTTTATTCTATCTCTCAGAAGCTCTTCGACGGGGCTATACAGTAGAAGAACTGGCTCAGTTGACGAAGATTGATCTTTTCTTTCTTGATAAGCTGCTTCATATCTTAGAAATCGAGCAGGAATTGGCAATCAATCACGATAATATCGAATTATTGAAGAAAGCCAAGAAATACGGTTTTGCAGATCGCAAGATTGCGGAACTCTGGGGACGGACAGAATCTTACATTCGTCAACTGCGGACAGAGCACAAAATTGTCCCTGTTTATAAGATGGTGGACACTTGTGCGGCCGAATTTGAAAGTGCTACACCTTATTTCTACTCAACTTATGAGTGGGAAAATGAGTCCAACCGCTCGGAAAAAGAATCTGTTTTGGTGTTGGGTTCTGGACCAATTCGTATCGGACAGGGTGTGGAGTTTGACTATGCGACGGTGCATTCTGTCAAGGCTATTCAGGCGGCTGGCTACGAAGCTATCATTATGAACTCGAACCCTGAAACAGTGTCAACTGACTTTTCGGTTTCAGACAAGCTTTACTTCGAACCATTGACCTTGGAAGATGTCTTGAATGTCATTGATTTGGAACAACCAAAAGGGGTTATCGTTCAGTTCGGTGGCCAGACTGCTATCAATTTGGCAGAGCCATTGGCAAAAGCAGGTATTCCAATCTTGGGTACGCAAGTAGCGGATTTGGATAGAGCTGAAGACAGGGATTTATTTGAAAAAGCCCTGAAAGACCTTGGTATTCCACAGCCACCAGGTCAAACCGCAACCAACGAAGAGGAAGCTCTAGAAGCGGCCCGCAAAATTGGTTTCCCGGTACTTGTTCGTCCCTCATATGTCTTGGGCGGTCGTGCTATGGAAATTGTCGAAAATGAAGAGGACCTACGTTCTTATATGAGAACGGCGGTCAAGGCTTCGCAAGAGCACCCAGTTTTGGTGGATTCTTACATCGTCGGTCGTGAGTGTGAAGTGGATGCTATCTCAGATGGTAAGGATGTCTTGATTCCGGGTATTATGGAGCATATCGAGCGTGCTGGGGTTCACTCAGGTGACTCGATGGCAGTTTATCCGCCACAAACCCTGTCTAAAGAGGTGCAGGCGACTATTGCAGACTACACCAAACGCTTGGCAATCGGCCTCAACTGTATCGGTATGATGAATATCCAGTTTGTTATCAAGGATGAGACGGTTTATGTGATTGAGGTCAATCCTCGTGCTAGTCGTACGGTTCCATTCTTGTCCAAAGTCACAGACATTCCAATGGCCCAGGTTGCAACCAAATTGATTTTGGGACAAAGCCTTTCGGAACTGGGTTACCAAGACGGTCTTTATCCTGAGAGCAACCAAGTGCACGTTAAAGCACCAGTATTCTCATTCACAAAATTGGCTAAAGTTGACAGTTTGTTAGGACCAGAGATGAAGTCAACCGGTGAGGTAATGGGGTCAGATATGACCTTGGAGAAGGCTCTCTATAAGGCCTTTGAAGCAAGTTACCTGCATTTGGAAGATTTTGGCACTATCGTCTTTACAGTTGCGGATGAGGACAAGGAGGAGGCCTTCCGTCTAGCGGAAAGATACCGTGAAATTGGCTTTATTATTGCGGCTACAAGCGGTACGGCAACTGCCTTCCAAGCTAAGGGCTTAGACTGTCTGCCTGTTGGGAAAATCAGTGGAGACCAAAGAGAGTCGATTCCTCAGCTGGTCCGTAAAGGCAAGGTGCAAGCCATTGTCAATACAGTAGGCAAAAAGCGTGTGGCAGACGAGGATGGAGAGGTTATTCGTGCATCTGCTATCGAAGCAGGGATTCCGCTTTTTACAGCCTTAGATACTGCTGCGGCTATGTTGGCTGTACTAGAAAGTCGTAGTTTTTCGACGCGAGCAATTTAGGAGATAAAAAATGAAGGTTCATTTAGTGGATGAGTTTGGGAATGTAAAGGAAGTGAAGGCTGGTTTTTCATGGACAACCTTTTTCTTCAAGTTTTTTGTACCGCTGATTCGAGGTGATTTAAAATGGTTTGCGATTATTTTGGTAGCATTCTTATTTGCCTTGTTAATTGATCGTCGCTTTGATATTCCTTTTATTAATACTGGCTTTGGGATTTTGTGGGGCTATCTCTACAATCGAATCTATATCAAGGAAGCCTTGGCAAAAGGATGGCGTCCGGTTAGTGAAGCTGATCAGGAAGCCATTCGCCAATTTCTACAATCCTAAGTCTTGATTCACAAAGAGATTTAAGTGTGACTTCTTAAGAAGTCACGCTTTTTCTGTTATAATATTTAATATGAAAGTAATCGTAACAACAAGTTTGGGAATGGATGGGCACTTGGTTCAGAAGGCCAAACGGCTAGCTGAAGATTTAGGGATTGTTTACTGTGCGCGGCGTAAGCAAGCCGTGAAGGTCTTACTCAAGCAGGCGGATGCGGTTTTGGTGGTTTATAAGGATCGATTGGTTTTTGAGCAAAAAGAAGGGAGAAAACTCTTTTTCCACCCAGATACTGCCATGTTGCGGATTAAGTCTGGAAGAGATCCGCTTTTAGAATTACTTGGAAAAGAAAAACAATCAATAATAGACTGTACTATGGGCTTGGGATCTGATAGCATTGTGTTAGCAAGTGCTGGTCATCGGGTGACAGCCTTGGAAAGTTCTAAGCCAGTGCACTTTATTGTGAGTCGGGGGCTACAGGATTTTGATAGTGGGCTGCAAGAGGTCAATCGAGCCATGAAATCTATCCAGACAATTTGGACAGATAGTTTGACTTATTTGAAAGAGCAAATAGATAAGTCTGTTGATGTCATTTACTTTGATCCCATGTTTTCAGAAGAAATCAAGGAATCACAAAATCTTTCTGGCTTGTCTGCTTTGGCTGACAGAAGCCGTTTAACGGAGGAAATTGTATCTGAGGCTAAACGAGTAGCTAGGAAGAAATTGATTATAAAGGCTCATTTTCGAGATCAGGTCTTTGAAGAATTTGGCTTTAAACGTCATGTCAGACCTAATCAAAAATTTCACTACGGAGAAATTATTTTGGAGGAGGAAGTATGAAAATCATCGTAACAGGCTTTGATCCCTTTGGTGGCGAGCCTATTAACCCAGCCTTGGAAACGATAAAATCTCTACCTAAGACCATTGCTGGTGCAGAGATTATTCTTGTAGAGATTCCGACTGTTTTTGACAAGGCTGCGGATGTTTTAGAGGAGAAAATGGCAGAACATTTACCTGATGCGGTACTATGTATTGGTCAGGCTGGTGGGCGAGTTGATTTAACTCCTGAGCGTATAGCCATTAACCAAGACGATGCACGCATTCCAGACAATGAAGGGCAACAGCCGATTGATAGAACGATTCGAGAAGATGGTCAGCCTGCTTATTTCTCCACCTTACCCATCAAAGCAATGGTTGAAGCTATTCATAAGATTGGGCTTCCAGCTTCTGTTTCTAATACTGCTGGGACCTTTGTCTGCAACCATCTCATGTATCAAGCTCTTTACTTGGCGGAGAAACAATTTCCAAAGACTAAGGTCGGTTTTCTCCATATTCCCTTCTTGCCAGAGCAGGTTGTCGACAAGCCAGGACTGGCTTCCATGTCTTTGAACGATATTGTAAGAGGAGTTGAAGTAGCCATAGGAGCAATCGTTGAATATAGGGATAAAGAGGATATAAAAAAGGGTGGTGGTAGTACACACTAATGAAAAATATTATGGAAGCAAGAAAACGTGTAGAGGAAATGGAAAAACTATTTAACAGGCATCTAGAGCTGAACAAGTCCCTTTCCGATAGTGTGACCCAACTCAATCAGGAACAATCGACTTATTTACAGTTATTAGATTATTACCAGAGCCAGATTTATATGGAAGATCTTGATTTATCTAATAAGGGAGATTTCAATGGTATTCCTTGCGGAGTATTGAGTGAAGATGGAGTCTATAATTTACTGTTTGACCGTATAAATCTAGCAAGTCAACTGAGAGAACTAGCAGATATGCTCGAGCAATAAAATTTTTTAAAACCTGTCAAGTTTTTTTCTTGACACCCTGTTAAAGTGTGGTATAATAGAACATGTGCTAAATAGCTCTGCTATTTCACCGAATAAAAATACAAAGAAAAGAGAACATTTAAAAATGGCAGTAAAAATCCGTTTGACTCGTATGGGTTCTAAAAAGAAACCTTTCTACCGTATCAACGTTGCAGACTCACGTGCACCACGTGATGGTCGTTTCATCGAAACTGTTGGTACTTACAACCCACTTTTGGCTGAAAACTCAGTAACTCTTAAAGAAGAGCGTGTACTTGAGTGGTTGGCAAAAGGTGCACAACCATCTGATACAGTTCGTAGCCTTCTTTCAAACGCTGGCGTATTGAAGAAATTCCACGAACAAAAATTCTCTAAGTAAGAACAGTAAGCGAGAACACTTATGGACATGATTGAAAATCTCATTATTGCGATTGTGAAACCTTTGATTTCACAGCCTGATAGCTTGACAATAAAAATTGTTGATACACCTGAATTCTTGGAATATCATTTGGATTTGGATCAATCTGATATTGGACGTATCATTGGTAGAAAAGGACGCACAATTTCTGCAATCAGAACGATTGTCTATTCTGTTCCAACAAGTGATAAAAAAGTTCGTTTAGTGATCGACGAGAAAGAATAGAAAGTCACCGTTTGGTGGCTTTTAACTTTACAGAAGGGGTTATGCCCCTTTTTAACATATAGAAAGGAAGATAAGATGAATCTGATTTGGACCTACTTAAAAAAATATCCTAAGTGGATTACCTTAGACTTGTTAGGGGCCTTCTTATTTGTAGTGGTAAACTTGGGCTTGCCGACTTTTTTGGCTAGGATGATTGACCAAGGAATTACAAAGAACGATGTTAGTCAGCTCTATTTCTGGGCGGGGATGATGGGACTGATTGTCCTGCTCGGTATTGTTGGCCGAGTGACACTTGCCTATGCAGCTGGAAAATTAACTACCAATATTGTCAAAGATATTCGAAATGATCTGTATGAGAAAATTCAGGACTATTCACACCATGAATATGAGCAGATTGGTGTTTCTTCTCTAGTTGCTCGTATGACAAATGATGCTTTTGTTCTTATGCAATTCTCTGAAATGGTGTTAAAACTAGGTATTATTACACCCTTGATGATGATTGCCTCTGTCATTATGACCTTGGTAACCAGTCCGAGTCTAGCTTGGACAGTTGCAGTAGCCATGCCTTTTCTGATTTTTGTTATTTTCTATGTGGCAACCAAAACTCGTCCCTTATCAGAAAAACAACAGAAACGTTTGGATACCATCAACCAGTATGTTCGTGAAAATCTCATGGGCTTACGTGTCATTCGGGCATTTACGCGGGAAGAATTTCAAGAAGAGCGTTTTGCGACAGTCAATGAAGAATATACTGAAACATCTAAAAAACTTTTTAACCTGACTGGTCTGACAGAGCCTCTTTTTGTGCAGATTATCATTGCCATGATTGTGGCCATTGTCTGGTTTGCTTTGGAACCCTTGAAAACGGGCAGTCTGCAAATCGGTGATTTGGTAGCCTTTATCGAATATAGTTTCCACGCGCTTTTCTCATTCTTGCTCTTTGCTAACTTGTTTAACATGTATCCACGTATGTCCGTATCGAGCCAACGGATTCAGGAAGTCTTGGACATGCCCATTTCCATTTCTAAGAATGAAGATGGGATTACTGAAACAGATACTCGTGGTTATTTGGAATTTGAAAATGTAACCTTTGCCTATCCTGGTGAAACGGAATCACCTGTTCTCCACAATATTTCATTTAAGGCCAAGCCTGGGGAAACCATTGCCTTTATTGGTTCAACAGGTTCTGGTAAGTCATCTTTGGTACATTTGATTCCACGCTTCTATGATGTGACACTTGGTCGTATCTTGGTGGACGGTGTGGATGTCAGACGCTACAATCTAAAGGCACTCCGCAGCAAGATTGGCTTTATTCCGCAGAAAGCTCTGCTATTTACCGGAACTATCGCGGAAAACTTAAAGTACGGTAAGATGGATGCTAGTCTTGCTGAACTTCATGATGCGACGGATGTGGCTCAGGCTAAGGAGTTTATCGAGAGTAAGGAAGAAAAATTCGACACCCATCTAGCAGAAGGCGGAAGCAACCTGTCAGGCGGGCAAAAGCAACGTTTGTCCATTGCGCGTGCCATTGTCAAACAGCCTGATATTTATATCTTTGATGATTCTTTCTCAGCCTTGGATTATAAGACGGATGCGATTTTGAGGAGTCGTCTGAAGGAAGTGACGGAAAATGCGACCGTCTTGATAGTTGCCCAACGTGTCGGAACCATTATGGATGCTGACCAGATTATCGTGCTGAACGAAGGTGAAATTGTCGGTCGTGGCACCCACAATGAATTGATGGAAAGCAATGAGATTTACCGAGAAATTGCCAACTCTCAACTTAACCG
Source organism: Streptococcus sp. 2021WUSS126 (assembly GCF_044427255.1). Taxonomy (NCBI): domain Bacteria; kingdom Bacillati; phylum Bacillota; class Bacilli; order Lactobacillales; family Streptococcaceae; genus Streptococcus; species Streptococcus sp. 2021WUSS126. The sequence continues at coordinate 54,094 of NZ_JAOTGI010000003.1, forward strand.
TCAATCGCTAACAGAAGAATAGGAGGAATTATGAAGAATAGATCAGTATTTACCCGTGTCTGGGACTATTTGCGTCGTTACAAATCTTCTGTATTTTTAGCTGTTTTTCTAAAGACCATCAGTGCAGTTATGAATGCCTTGGAGCCCTTTGTACTGGGGCTTATCATCACAGAATTGACCAAGAATCTGTTAGACATGGCAAATGGAGTAGAAGGAGCGCAGATTAACTATTCCTACATTGCCATCATGCTTGCCATCTATGCCCTTCGTGCTCTCCTGTATGAAATCGGTGCCTATGGTTCTAACTATTTTATGACCAAGGCAGTGCAGGGAGCAACCAAGGAACTACGTCAGGACCTGAGCCACAAAATTAACAAGATTCCAGTATCTTATTTTGACAAGCACCAATATGGTGATTTACTCGGGCGTTTTACAAGCGATGTGGAGACTGTTTCAAACGCCCTACAACAAAGTTTCCTCCAGCTAGTCAATGCCGTTCTGACTCTCTCTCTAGCCATTTTCATGTGTTTCTGGTTGGATGTATCCCTAGCACTCGTAGTCGTAACCTTGGTTCCAGTGACCTATTTTGGTTCCAAGTTTGTCATGGGCAAATCCCAGCCTTATTTCAAGCAACAGGCTGATGCCCTAGGTCGATTGAACGGCTTTGTCCAAGAAAATCTGACAGGTTTTAACGTTCTCAAACTCTACGGCCGTGAAGAAATTTCTACAGAAGAATTTCGCCAGATTACCGCAGATTTGCAGGAAGTTGGTTTCAAGGCTAGTTTTATGTCTGGTTTGCTCATGCCCCTGGTACACGGCTTATCGAACATTGCCTATGTAGTCGTGGCCTTACTTGCTGGTCTGAAAGTTCTTGCAGGTACATTGACGGTCGGTAATATGCAGGCCTTCGTCCAATACGTCTGGCAGATTTCTCAGCCAGTCCAAACCTTGACACAGTTGGCACCCCAGTTGCAGTCTGCTAAATCTTCCCTTGAACGCATCTTTTCAGTCTTAGATGAGCTTGACGAAGAAGACGCCAATGCGCTAGAGTTGACAGCTAGTCTGACCGGACAAGTCAGCTTTGAACAGGTTGAATTCGGCTATTCAGAAGACAAGCCGCTTATCCGTAACTTTAATCTTGATGTTAAGCCAGGTGAAATGGTGGCTATCGTTGGACCAACAGGGGCTGGTAAGACAACCCTCATCAACCTTCTCATGCGTTTCTATGATGTCACATCCGGTGCTATCAAGGTGGATGGTCAGGATATTCGGAATATTTCTCGTCAATCCTACCGTAGTCAATTTGGTATGGTCTTGCAGGATGCCTGGCTCTACGAAGGGACCATCAAGGAAAACCTGCGTTTTGGACGTCTGGATGCGACGGATGAGGAAATTGTGGAGGCTGCCAAAGCAGCTAACGTTGACCACTTTATCCGTACCCTGCCTGGCGGTTATAATATGGAAATGAACCAGGAATCCAGCAATATTTCCCAAGGTCAGAAACAGCTTTTGACCATTGCACGTGCCTTGTTGGCGGATCCTGCCATTCTGATTCTTGACGAAGCAACTTCTTCAGTTGATACTCGTTTGGAACTCTTGATTCAAAAGGCCATGAAACGGTTGATGAAAGGGCGGACAAGTTTCGTCATCGCTCATCGCTTATCTACCATCCAGGAAGCTGATAAGATTTTGGTCTTGAAAGATGGACAGATTATCGAACAAGGTAACCACGAAAGTCTTTTGGCAGACAAAGGTTTCTATTATAATCTGTATCAAAGTCAGTTTAGTGAATCCAAATAAAAAACGAACTCCCTTGTCTGTGAAGACAGGGAGTTTTCTCATATACATGTTTGTAACATTTAGTAGGCAATTTCTGCTAGTAGATTTTCAGCTGTAGTGGTTGGGAGGATGCGAACTCGGTTGAGAGTGAGCAGGCCGTCACTAGCAGAAGCCAAGCCGTTGTTGGTTGTGACACCCAATTTATAGCCTGCTTGTTCAGTCAAGGCAACTGTGTCAGCTGAATAGCGACCGCCTGGATAGGCAATGGCGATGGTGTCTTGTTGTAGCTGACTATCTAGATAGGCCTTAGATGTAGTCAGTTCTTCGGTTTGTGTTTCAATGGTACTGTATTCCAAGTCTGGATGGTTGACAGTATGACCTTGAAAGGAGAGCCCTGCAGCCTGCATTTCCTTGATTTGCTCGATGGTCAGATGACCAGCTTGTTCATATTCTGTAAAACCTGTGATGACATTGTTGGTGGCCTTCATCTGATACTGCTTGAGCAGGGGGTAGGCGTGGCTGTAGAAATCCCAGAGGCTATCATCAAAGGTTAGCCAGATTACCTTTTTCCCAACTGGTAGGACGTTTTCAGTGAGCACCTTATAGGCCTCTTCAGGTGAAAGCGTGTAATAGCCCGCGTCCTGTAAGGCTTTCAAATGACTTTCAAAGGTCGCAGGGTCAACAATCAAATTTGCATTTGCAGCTTCCTCTGGCGCCATGACATGAATGGCATGGTACATGAGGATAGGTAGTTTGACAGGTTCAGCCTGTACTTCCCAAGTGATTTCTGTTTTTACTTCACTACTTTCTGAAGTCATAACACTCGAACTGGCTGTTGTCTCTACCGTTGAAGCTTTGGAATCACTTTGCTGCTTAGATGGCTGTTTTAGAAAGATTAGAAAAATAGATAGTAGAGTCACTACTAACAATGCGATACCAAGTAGCATTGGCACAAGTTGTTTCTTTTGTGTGCGACCTCGACGGGCTCTTCTTGAATGTTTCATTATCTTATCTCCATAATCATATATTAAAACAATTATATCAAATTTTTTGCCAAATAGTCAGAATATTTGTTATAATGGGAGAAATACATTTTAAAGGAGAGCACATGGTAGTTAAGATAGGATTATTAGGATTTGGAACCGTTGCGAGTGGTGTGCCATTTTTATTAGAAGAAAACCAGGAAAAAATAGAGAAAGCCGCGCATGATAGTATTGAAGTTGCTAAGGTTTTGGTCAAGGATGAAGCAGAAAAAGACCGTCTCTTGGCTGCAGGTCATGACTATCATTTTGTAACAAATATTGATGACATTTTGGCTGACGAAGACATCGCCATTGTAGTTGAGTTGATGGGACGTATTGAGCCAGCAAAAACATTTATTACACATGCCTTGGAAGCAGGCAAGCATATTGTAACAGCCAATAAGGATTTACTTGCTGTTCATGGTAGCGAATTGCATGCCCTGGCTGAAGAGAAAGGTCTTGCGCTTTATTATGAAGCTGCAGTTGCAGGTGGTATTCCAATCTTGCGTACCTTGGTCAACTCTTTGGCTGCTGATAAGGTAACTCGTATCCTCGGTGTATTGAATGGTACTTCAAATTTCATGTTGACTAAGATGGTTGATGAAGGCTGGACTTACGAAAAAGCTCTTCAAACAGCACAGGAACTTGGCTATGCAGAATCTGACCCAACAAATGACGTTGAGGGGATTGATGCGGCTTACAAGGCTGTTATCCTCAGTCAATTTGCTTTCGGGATGACAGTTGATTTTGAACACGTAGCACACAAGGGTATTTCAAATATCACGCCAGAAGATGTAGCAGTGGCACAAGAGTTGGGCTATGTCATCAAACTTGTGGGTGATATTCAAGAAACTACCTCTGGTATTGCTGCCGAAGTATCTCCAACCTTCCTACCGAAAAATCATCCACTTGCAAGCGTGAATGGTGTGATGAATGCTGTATTTGTCGAATCTATCGGCATCGGCCAGTCTATGTACTATGGACCGGGCGCTGGGCAAAAACCGACTGCAACAAGTGTTATGGCTGACATTATTCGTATCGTTCGTCGCTTGAAAGACAATACTATCGGCAAAGCTTTTAACGAATATAGCCGCCCACTTCAATTGGCAGCCCCAAGCGATGTGAAGAGCGAATATTATTTCTCAATTGATGCGCCTGATAAAAATGGAAAAATGCTTCGTTTAGCAGAAATCTTCAATTCTGAAGAAATTTCCTTCAAGCAAATTCTGCAACAAGCTGCAGATGGAGAAACAGCTCGCCTAGTGATTGTGACCCATGAAATGAGTAAGACTCAGTTGGAAAATGTAACAGACAAATTGAGCAAAGAAGCAGACTTTACTGTCTTAAATACCTTTAAAGTACTGGGAGAATAAGCAATGAAAATTATTATTCCAGCAACTTCAGCTAATATCGGTCCAGGATTTGATTCAGTAGGTGTTGCCCTTTCGAAATATCTAACGATTGAAGTGTTTGAAGAGACTGATGAATGGGTGATTGAGCACAATCTTGAACATGTTCCATCAGACAAGAACAATCTTTTGATCAAGACAGCTTTAAAGATTGAAAAAGGATTGCAGCCGCATCGTATCAGAATGATTAGCGATATTCCCTTGGCACGTGGTTTGGGTTCATCCAGTTCCGTTATCGTAGCTGGTATCGAATTGGCTAATCAATTAGCAGGTTTGAATATGACAGCGGATGAAAAATTGCTCAAAGCTACAGAAATTGAAGGACATCCTGATAATGTAGCCCCAGCGATTTTTGGTAATTTAGTCATCTCTAGCTATGTTAATAAGAAAGTACAGGCAGTTGTAACAGAATTCCCAGAAGCAAGTTTTGTTGCCTTTATTCCAAACTACCCACTGCGTACGGTTGAAAGCCGAGGTGTACTACCTTCTCAGATGGGGTACAAGAAAGCAGTGGCTGCTAGTGCCATTGCAAACGTTGCTGTTGCCAGTTTGATGGCAGGTGATCTGGAAAAAGCTGGGAGAGCAATTCAGTCAGACATGTTCCATGAACCGTTCCGTCAGCTACTTGTTAAGGAGTTTTGTCCAATCAAACAAACTGCACAGGAGTTGGGAGCCTATGCAACCTACTTATCAGGTGCCGGTCCAACAGTGATGGTATTAGCGCCCAAAGATAGGGAGGACGCTATTGTTCTAGCATTAGGGGAACTAAATCTAGACGGAACTGTCCACCGCCTTCAAGTTGATACCAAGGGGATTGCTATTGTATAGATAGTGAGAATCTATCATTTGCAAAACTAAAAATGTTTATTTTATTGGAGTTCGCCATCGCAACTATATGCGGTAGGAAGGGAACTCCTTTTTTTGTGTATTCCATTCTCCATTTCAAAATATTGGTGCAAATTAATTTGGCTTGTGAAAGTATTTTTGTTGAATTTTATTCGTTTTCTCCTGTAATTTTTGGTATAATAAATCCTGTATATCTTAAATTGAAATGAGAAGGTTATGAAAGATAAAATTAGGCTTGAATTAGAAGGCATCGATATTCGATTCGATGAGCCTTTAAAAGAATATACCTATACAAAAGTAGGAGGAGCTGTTGATTATCTAGCTTTTCCGCGGAATCGTTACGAGATTGTTCGTATAGTAGAATTTGCTAAACGCGAAGGTATTCCATGGCAAGTATTAGGAAATTCAAGTAATATCATTGTCCGCGATGGCGGTATTCGTGGTTTTGTTATCCGTATGGATAAACTTAACTCCGTTACTGTATCAGGATACACCATTGAAGCGGAAGCAGGTGCCAATCTGATTGAAACGACAAAAGTCGCACTTTTCCATTCTTTATCAGGATTTGAATTTGCTTGTGGTATTCCGGGAAGCGTTGGTGGTGCTGTCTATATGAATGCAGGTGCTTACGGAGGTGAAGTAGCACATATTCTAGTTTCAGCGCAGATTTTGACTCCAGCAGGTTATGTCGAAACATTGGACAATCGTGAGTTACGATTTGGCTACCGTTCTTCTATTTTGCAGGAAAACGGTGCGATTGTTTTGTCTGCAAAATTTGCCCTCAAGCCAGGAAATCATACGGTTATTCAACAAGAAATGGCTCGTTTGACACATTTACGCGAGCTCAAGCAACCTTTGGAATATCCATCTTGTGGTTCAGTCTTCAAACGTCCACTTGGTCACTTCGCAGGACAGTTGATTATGGATGCGGGTTTAAAAGGTTATCGAATCGGTGGAGTCGAAGTTTCTGAAAAACACGCTGGCTTTATGGTCAATGTTGCTGATGGAACGGCATTGGACTATGAAAATTTGATTGCCCATGTGATTGAAGTCGTTGAAAAATCTTCAGGAATTACTCTGGAGAGAGAGGTGCGTATTATCGGCGACCCTGCTGATACACTCTAGCCATCTGGCTCTGTTTAAAAAGAAGGAATTTATGAGAATTGAAAAAGCCAATTATTGAATTTAAGAACGTTTCAAAAGTATTTGAAGACAGTGGAACAACTGTATTAAAGGATATTAGTTTTGAATTGGAAGAGGGGAAATTTTATACCCTTTTAGGAGCTTCTGGTTCAGGTAAATCAACGATTTTGAACATTATTGCTGGTCTATTGGATGCGAGTTCAGGTGATATTTATCTGGACGGTCAACGGATTAATGATGTTCCGACCAATAAACGGGATGTCCATACTGTTTTCCAGTCCTATGCCCTTTTCCCACATATGACTGTCTTTGAAAATGTGGCTTTTCCTCTTAAATTACGAAAAGTTGACAAGGCTGAAATCGAACGCCGTGTGACAGAAGCCTTACAAATGGTCCGACTTTCTGGTTATGAAAATCGTTCCATTCAGAAATTGTCTGGTGGTCAACGCCAGCGGGTTGCTATTGCACGTGCGATTATCAACCAGCCTCGCGTTGTCTTGCTAGATGAACCACTTTCTGCCCTGGACTTGAAACTAAGAACAGAAATGCAGTACGAACTGCGTGAATTGCAACAACGTCTAGGAATTACCTTCGTCTTCGTTACCCATGACCAAGAAGAAGCTCTGGCCATGAGTGACTGGATTTTTGTCATGAACGAAGGTGAGATTGTCCAGTCTGGGACGCCAGTGGACATTTACGACGAGCCAATCAACCATTTTGTTGCTACCTTCATCGGTGAATCCAATATCCTTCCTGGTCGCATGATAGAAGACTACTTGGTTGAGTTTAACGGCAAACGCTTTGAAGCTGTCGATGGCGGTATGCGACCAAACGAAGAAGTTGAAGTTGTTATCCGTCCAGAAGATTTGCAGATTACCTTACCTGAAGAAGGCAAATTGCAGGTAACAGTGGATACACAGCTCTTCCGTGGTGTTCACTACGAAATCATCGCCTATGACGACCTTGGTAATGAGTGGATGATTCACTCAACTCGTAAGGCCATTGTCGGAGAAGTGATTGGACTAAGCTTTGAGCCCGAAGATATTCATATCATGCGTCTCAATGAAACAGAGGAAGAATTCGATGCTCGTATCGAAGAATATGTGGAAGTGGAAGAAGTAGAAGATGGCTTGATTAACGCCATTGAGGAGGAACGCAATGAAGAAAACCTCTAGGCTTTTTGCAATTCCCTATGCCCTATGGGTCTTTCTCTTTGTACTCGCACCTGTTGCCCTGATTATCTTCAAATCTTTCTTTGATATTCATGGCAATTTCACTTTGGCCAACTACCAGACCTATTTTAACTCGCCAAATATGACCTATCTGCGAATGAGTTTTAACTCTATTTTTTACGCAGGTATTATTACTCTGGTCACACTTTTGGTTTCTTACCCAACAGCCTATTTCTTGACCAAACTCAAGCATAGACAACTCTGGCTCATGTTGATTATCTTGCCAACCTGGGTCAATCTTTTGCTGAAAGCCTATGCCTTTATCGGTATTTTTGGGCAACACGGCTCTATCAACCAGTTCCTAGAATTTATTGGTCTAGGAGCTCAGCAAATTCTTTTCACGGATTTCTCTTTTATTGCAGTTGCAGCCTATATCGAGATTCCGTTTATGATTTTGCCGATCTTTAACGCCTTGGATGATTTGGATAAAAACCTAATCAATGCCAGTCGTGATTTGGGGGCAACTCCTTGGCAGACCTTTACAAAAGTTATTTTTCCTCTTTCTATGAATGGGGTCCGTTCTGGTGTTCAGGCGGTTTTCATTCCAAGTTTGAGCCTCTTCATGTTGACCCGTTTGATTGGCGGTAATCGAGTCATTACACTGGGAACAGCCATCGAACAACATTTCCTCACAACACAAAACTGGGGAATGGGTTCAACCATTGGTGTGGTCTTGATTTTGGCCATGCTCTTGATTATGTGGATGACGAAAGAGAGGAAGAAATAATGAAGAAATTTGCAAATATCTACTTAACAGTTGCCTTTCTCCTTCTCTACTTACCGATTTTCTATCTCATTTTTTATGCCTTTAATGAAGGCGGGGATATGAATGGCTTTACAGGCTTTACCTTGGAGCATTTTTCATCTATGCTTGGCGATAGCCGTCTCATGCTCATCTTAGCTCAAACCTTCCTATTAGCTTTTTTGAGTTCTTTGATTGCGACCCTTATCGGAACTTTCGGCGCCATCTATATCTATCAGGCAAAACCTCGTTTTCAAAATGCACTCTTGTCTGTCAATAATATCTTAATGGTAGCACCGGACGTCATGATTGGGGCAAGTTTCCTAATTCTCTTTACCATGATTGGTTTCCAGCTCGGCTTTGTCTCAGTATTGCTCAGTCATATTGCCTTTTCTATTCCAATCGTAGTATTGATGGTCTTGCCACGGCTGAAAGAGATGAACGCAGATATGATTTCAGCAGCTTATGATTTGGGAGCAACTCAGCCACAAATGCTGAAAGAAATCATGTTGCCATACCTAACACCAGCCATCATTGCAGGCTACTTCATGGCCTTTACCTATTCCTTGGATGACTTTGCCGTGACCTTCTTTGTAACAGGGAATGGCTACTCAAACCTTTCGGTTGAAATCTACTCGCGGGCTCGTCAAGGGATTTCTCTAGAAATCAATGCCTTGTCAACCCTAGTTTTCCTTTTCTCTATCTTATTGGTAGTGGGCTATTATTTCATCTCGCGTGAAAAGGAGGCCAACTAATGAAACGATTGTATTCATTTTTTGTAGGAATTATAGCTATTGTCCTAGTTTTATGGGGAATTAGTTATAAGTTAGAAGCTGATTCAACCCAGGGGACAACTGATAAACTTGTCATCTATAACTGGGGCGATTATATTGACCCAGAATTGCTGGAAGAATTTACTGCTGAAACAGGTATTCAGGTAGATTATCAGACCTTTGACTCCAACGAATCCATGTACACAAAGATTAAGCAGGGTGGAACAACCTACGATTTGACAATCCCATCTGAGTACATGATTTCTAAGATGACAGAAGAAAATATGTTAATCAAGCTAGATAAATCTAAGATTGAAGGGATAGAAAATATCGATCCACGATTTATGGGACTTAGCTTTGACAAGAATAATGATTATTCTATTCCATATTTCTGGGGAACCTTGGGTATTGTTTACAATGAAACCATGGTAGAAAATCCTCCTCAGGAATGGGAAGACTTGTGGTCAGAGGAGTACCGTGACAATATCATGTTAATTGATGGTGTGCGTGAAGTCATGGGCTTTGGTCTACAATCACTGGGTTATAGTCTCAATTCCAACAATCCTACCGAGATTGAAAAGGCAGCCGAACATCTTTATAATTTAACTCCAAATGTCAAAGCAATTGTTGCTGATGAGATAAAAGGTTATATGATACAAGATGCGGCAGCAATTGCTGTTTCATTCTCAGGTGAGGCGAGTGAAATGTTAGATGGAAATGAAAATCTGCGCTATGTTGTACCATCAAAAGGTTCTAACCTTTGGTTTGATAACATGGTCATTCCAAAAACAGCAAAAAATATTGATGGAGCTTACGCCTTTATGAGTTTTATGCTTCGTCCTGAAAATGCGCTTCGCAATGCAGAATATGTTGGTTATTCAACACCAATTCCTGCAGCCAAGGCTATGCTGGATGAGGAGACTCAGAACGACGAATCTTTCTATCCTTCAGAAGAAACGATGAAGAAGATGGAAGTTTATGATAATCTTGGACCAGAGATGCTTGGAATGTATAATGACCTCTATCTCCAATTCAAGATGTATCGGAAATAGTCTGATTGGACAGGTAGCAATATAAATAAAAGAATGGGAGTGAGGTTCTTTACTAAGTACTTATTGCTCCCATTTTTTGGTCATACATACTATAGAAAGGAAGGGAAATCCCAATGGAAAATCACCGGAAAGAAGTTAGTTTTATTTCTCGATCAATCCTCTATTCGGTTCTGCGTGGTAGTTTAGTTGGCATTGTCGCTGGTTTAGTGGTCGTTGCATTTCGCTTAGCCATTGAAAAACTATTTTCTGTCTTTACGCACCTCTATTCTCTGGCAACAGACAATGCAATCTATTTACTTCTTATTGGAGGGCTTTATCTGGTTATAGCTTTACTTGTTGGCAAGTTGATCAAAGACGATCCAAATGCAAAAGGTTCTGGTATACCTCAGGTAGAGGCAGAACTAAAAGGAATTATGGATTTAAACTGGTGGTCAGTCCTTTGGAAAAAATTTATCGGCGGTGTTTTATCCATTGCATCTGGCCTAATGCTGGGGCGTGAAGGTCCCAGCATTCAACTAGGAGCTGTAACGGCTAAAGGTGTATCAGTTCTTCTTAAATCCAGTGAAATGGAAAGAAGGAGTTTGATTGCTAGTGGCGCTGCGGCAGGTTTGGCAGCAGCTTTCAATGCACCAATAGCAGGACTTTTATTTGTTGTGGAGGAAGTCTATCATCAGTTTTCACGTCTGGTATGGGTCTCAGCCCTGGCAGCCAGTATCACTGCGAACTTTATTTCCTTACATGTTTTTGGATTAATGCCTGTTTTACATATGCCGAAGGACTTACAGTTACTATCTCTTGACCAATATTGGATCTATATCTTACTTGGAGTTTTCCTTGGACTTGCTGGATATGTATATGAAGTTGTTATCCTCAATATACAAGGTTTCTATACCCTCCTCTCAAAAATCATTCCTCTCTCAGTTCCATACTACAGTGTATTTGCCTTTTTGTTCATTATACCGATTGGTTATTTTTTCCCTAATCTGTTGGGTGGCGGGCATCATTTGATTTTAGAGCTTCCATATTTGGAACAAGGACTACTGACATTGGCAATCCTGATTTTAATACGATTTGTCTGGAGCATGATTTCCTATGGTTCTGGTCTACCAGGGGGCATCTTTTTGCCCATATTAACCTTAGGAAGTCTCCTTGGGCTTTTTGTCGCACGGTTCTTCCTTGATATTGGTTTCATCAGTCAGGACCAGATGCTATTGTTTATTGTATTGGGTATGGCAGGCTTTTTCGCAGCGATTTCCAAAGCACCTCTAACTGCTATTATTTTAGTTACTGAAATGGTAGGAAGTTTGAATCAATTGATGGTCATCGGGTTGGTGGCTTTGAGTTCCTATGTGATGATGGACCTCTTAGGTGGCGCGCCAGTCTATGAAGCAATGTTGGAAAAAATTCTGCCAGAAGAAGTAGAACAGCAAGAACATATGACCTTAATAGAGGTTGTTGTCAACGAAACATTGGATCAAATATTTGTAAGTGAGTTACGTTTGCCGGATTCATGCTTGATCACCAGTCAAATTCATCATGGTAAGTCAAGGATTGTGAAAGGAAATAGCCAACTTTCTATGGGTGATTCCTTGCTCGTTGCAGTTCCAATCTCTCAAATTCATGCCGTTCGTAGGATATTTGAGGGAGATTAGCATTTTTTTAGATTGTCTTAACAAAGAGATGAGAAAAGTCCCAATATTATAATGTTTCTGTTGTCTGGTCAACTTTCTCAATTCTGGAATGATTTCATCGGGAACGAAACTCCGAGGAAGCAGACCAATCCGCATTTATTTGGCAATCCAGTAAGCGTCTTTCTTGTCAGTTTTCTGACCTGTAATGGCCTTCATGTGGGCTGGTTGAGCAAGTATTAGCTCGAAGTCATCACATAGAGCATGCCAGACAGGTCACCAATAGACATCTGTGCTTTCCATACCAACAGCTTCCACATGAAATTGACTGAGAAAATCGTGGTAAGCACGGTAGACCTTTAGTCGTTGTATCAAATGTAGCTAAGTAACGCTTTGGACAAGTTGAGGGGAATACAAACGACAATATCGACTTGATCTACACATGATTATCTATGACAATTCCTTTCTTCTTAAAATTAGAGAGCCTATCTACTGAATTTTAGTCATATTCTTGAGCGCATATTGTGGTTCTTATCAGTAGGGTAGAGCAGTTTTGTCATCATAATTAACATTAATAATGCACCAACAACAAGGCCCTCATTAGGTATATAATCTTAGTGAGGGCTTTATGCTTATTTTCATTATTCTGTGGGTAAGGACGGAGCCATCATGAATGTCTTGCTCGCTCCTTTTTTAGTGTGCATTATCTGTATCTATGGTTATAGATATTATTGATAGCTAGTTATAGTTTGAATAAATAACTGAATTTTCAGAATATACTTGCAATGCTGATAATTTTATGTTTTAATATATTTATTGGCTTTGCCAATAATAAAGGAGAAAAACTAGGAGGAAAAGTTATGAAAAAGAAAGAAACTTTCTCACTTCGGAAGTATAAAATTGGAACTGTGTCTGTTCTTTTGGGTGCAGTTTTTTTGTTTGCAGGTGCACCATCGGTAGCTGCAGATGAATTGACAAGCCTTGTAGAGACTAAGGTGGGAGCAACTGTTCCTGACGCAATCGTAAGAGAATCAGCCTCAAAAACTCCTGTAGTCGAGGAGTTAGTTGACACTTCTGTGGAGGCTAACCCAACTGATGTAACCACTACAGATAATGGAGAGGGAAGAACTGTTTTTGAAAATGTCACAAATGCAGAGACAGAAGCAACTCAACCAGCTGTAGAAACTCCAGCTGCTTCAGAGGAAAAAGTAGAAGAAGAGGAGAAGCTTTCCGTAGCAGATGAGACTACCGCTATTACTAATCAGGAAGAAGCGAAACCACAAAACATTGATAGTAATACGATCATTACAGTACCTAAAGTTTGGGACAGTGGTTACAAAGGCGAAGGAACAGTAGTTGCAATCATAGACTCCGGTCTTGATGTTGACCACGACGTATTGCGTATTTCAAACCTCTCAACTGCGAAATATAAATCAGAAAAAGAGATAGAAGCAGCTAAAAAGGCAGCAGGAATTACCTACGGTGAATGGTTTAACGATAAGGTTGTATTTGGTTATAACTATGTCGATGTGAATACTGTCTTGAAAGAAGAAGATAAACGTTCACACGGTATGCACGTGACAAGCATTGCCACAGGAAATCCGACGCAACCAGTTGCTGGACAATTAATGTATGGTGTAGCTCCTGAAGCGCAAGTCATGTTTATGCGCGTATTCTCAGATCTCAAAGCTACAACAGGCGCAGCATTGTACGTAAAGGCGATTGAAGATGCTGTAAAATTGGGTGCCGATAGCATCAACCTCAGCTTGGGAGGAGCTAACGGCTCTGTTGTTAACATGAATGAAAATGTGACTGCAGCAATCGAGGCTGCTCGTCGTGCAGGTGTTTCTGTTGTTATTGCCGCTGGTAATGATGGAACATTTGGTTCAGGTCATTCTAATCCGTCAGCCGATTATCCAGATTATGGCTTGGTCGGAGCTCCTTCAACAGCTCGCGATGCAATTTCTGTCGCTTCTTACAATAACACAACGGTTGGCAGTAAAGTAATTAATATCATTGGCTTAGAAAATAATGCTGATTTGAACTACGGAAAGAGTTCGTTCGATAATCCAGAGAAAAGTCCTGTACCATTTGAAGTTGGAAAGGAATATGAATATGTCTATGCAGGAATCGGTCAGGCTTCGGATTTTGATGGTTTAGATTTGACTGGAAAACTTGCACTTATCAAACGAGGAACCATCAGTTTCTCAGAAAAAATAGCCAATGCAACAGCTGCAGGGGCAGTAGGGGTCGTTATTTTCAATAGCCGCCCAGGTGAAGCCAATGTGAGCATGCAACTGGATGATACAGCTACCGCAATTCCATCTATCTTCATTCCATTGGAATTCGGTGAAGCTTTGGCGGCTAAGCCATATAAGATTGCGTTCAATAATGAAACAGACATTCGTCCTAACCCCAAAGCAGGTCTTCTTTCAGATTTTTCAAGTTGGGGCCTATCAGCAGATGGCGAACTAAAACCAGACTTAGCTGCTCCGGGTGGTGCTATTTATGCAGCGATTAATGATAATGACTATGCCAACATGCAGGGAACAAGTATGGCTTCTCCACATGTGGCGGGAGTAGCTGTATTAGTAAAACAATATTTACAGGAAACTTATCCAACTAAGTCTCCTCAAGAAATCGAAGCATTAGTAAAACACTTGCTTATGTCTACTGCAAAAGCTCATGTGAACAAAGATACGAATGCCTACACTTCACCACGTCAACAAGGTGCGGGTATTATTGATACTGCGGCAGCTATTTCTACAGGTTTATATTTGACTGGCGAAGATGGGTATGGCAGCATTACCTTGGGAAATGTTGAGGATACATTCAGCTTTACGGTCACACTTCATAACATTACAAACGAAGATAAGACTTTAAACTACTCAACACAGTTAACAACGGATACTGTTCAAAACGGATTGATCACCTTGGCTCCACGTCTATTAGCAGAGATTGCTGGCGGTAAGGTGACTGTGAAAGCTAATTCAAGTACAACTGTTACAATTAATGTCGATGCATCAAGCTTTGCAGAAGAATTGACAGGATTGATGAAAAATGGTTACTATCTTGAAGGCTTTGTTCGATTTACAGATGTAGCCGATGGTGGTGATATTGTCAGCATTCCATACGTTGGTTTCCGTGGGGAATTCCAAAATCTAGCCGTTCTAGAAAAGCCGATTTACAATTTTATTGCTGATGGTAAAGGGGGCTTCTACTTTGAACCTGTTGTAGCACAGCCAGATACGGTTGATATTAGCCATCACTACACAGGTCTCGTGACAGGAAGTAAAGAGTTAATCTATTCTACAAATAAGCGTTCTGACTTTGCACTCAAGACCCTCGGAACATTTAAAAACAAAGCAGGGTATTTTGTTTTAGAGCTCGATGAATCTGGTAAGCCTCACTTAGCTATCTCACCAAATGGGGATGAGAACCAAGATTTTCTTGCCTTCAAAGGTGTATTCTTAAGAAATTATACTAATTTAGTCGCAAGTGTCTATGCCGCAGATGACACTGAGCGCAGAAATCCACTTTGGGAAAGTCAACCACAGTCAGGCAATAAAAACTTCTATAGTGGCAATCCTAAAAATCCAAAATCAAGCATTGTTTACCCTACTGAATGGAATGGAACAGACAGTGAAGGGAATGCTTTAGCAGATGGTAAATATCAATATGTTTTGACCTACTCATCTGAAGTTCCAGGTGCAGCAGTACAAACTATGATTTTCGATGTTATCATTGATAGACAATCACCAGTTATTACGACCGCAACCTATGATGAAACAAACTTTACATTTAACCCTCGTCCAGCCATTGAAAAAGGAGAATCCGGTCTATATCGCGAGCAAGTATTCTATCTTGTAGCAGATGCCAATGGTACGACAACTATTCCTTCCTTATTAGAAAATGGTGATGTAACCGTTTCTGATAACAAGGTATTTGTGGCACAAAATGACGATGGTTCCTTCACATTGCCTCTTGATCTTGCAGATATTTCAAAATTCTACTACACAGTAGAGGATTATGCTGGTAACATCAGCTATGAAAAAGTAGAGAATCTGATCAGTATTGGCAATGAAAAAGGATTGGTAACTGTCAATATTCTTGATAAAGACACAAATAGTCCTGTACCAATACTTTTCTCTTACTCAGTCACCGATGAAACAGGCAAGATTGTTGCAGAATTACCACGATATGCCGGCGATACTAGCGTTCTCAAGCTACCATTTGGTACTTACACCTTTGATTTATTCCTATATGATACAGAGTGGTCAAGCCTAGCAGGTGAAACAAAAGCAGTCGTGACGATTTCGGAAGAAAATAGCATTGCTGAGGTGAATTTCTATGTGACTTTGAAAGATAAGGCTAACTTGTTGGTAGATATTGATGCATTACTACCTTCTGGTTCAACCATCCAACTGGTAACTGCTGATGGCCAGACTATTCAGCTACCAAATGCTAAATATTCTAAGACTGATTATGGTAAATTTGTACCAGTTGGTACCTACACTATCCTTCCAACCCTCCCAGAAGGCTATGAATTTTTGGAAGAATTAGACGTAGCAGTACTTGCAAACCAGTCAAATGTTAAGAAATTAACCTTGATTAATAAAGTTGCTTTGAAAGAACTGATTGCTGAACTTGCAGGACTTGAAGAAACAGCGCGTTATTACAATGCTAGTCCAGAACTTCAAACTGCCTATGCTAAAGCATTAGAAGATGCCAATGCAGTATATGCCAACAAACACAATCAGGCACAAGTAGATTCAGCAGTTGCCAGTCTTGTGGCGGCGAAAGAACAGCTAAACGGTCAGGCTACCGATAAGGAAAAACTAATTGCTGAAGTATCAAACTACACACCGACTCAGGCAAACTTTATTTATTACAATGCTGAAAATACCAAACAAATTGCCTATGATACAGCTGTTCGTTCAGCACAACTTGTATTGAACCAAGAGAATGTAACACAGGCAGTTGTCAACCAAGCGTTGACTGACTTGTTAGCAGCGAAAGCCAACTTAGATGGTCAAAAGACTGATATTTCAGCCCTTCGTAGCGCAGTATCCGTTTCTTCCGTATTAAAAGCGACAGATGCTAAGTATCTCAATGCATCTGAGAACGTGAAACAAGCTTATGACCAGGCAGTTGAAGCAGCGAAAGCGATTCTAGTTGATGAATCTGCAAGCCAAGCAAGTGTCGATCAAGCTCTAGCCGTTCTGACAAGCGCTCAGGCAGAACTGGATGGTGTTGCTACTTCAACAAATGATGCCAAAGAGCCAGCAAATACTGCCACTGACAAAAAAGATGAAGGCACTGTAACGCCTCCACCTATAGACTCAGAAAAAGTTGATGTACAGGCACCTCCTGTAGAAGATACTGGGAATTCAGGGCATGTACCGATAGGTCAGAAGCCAAACCTTCAACCAACTTTACCTCGTCCAGTCACTTTGCAAGCTAGTCTATCTAGTCCTAATCAAGAAAAACAGGTGACTCAACTACCAAATACTGGAGAAAATGATACGAAATACTATCTTGTTCTTGGTGTCATTATTGGGCTAGGGACTCTGTTAGTAAGCAAACGACGTCATAAGGAAGAAGTATAACCAACACTAACTTTATCACAAGTTTGCTAAATAATAAAACCGCTTAATCATTGATTAGGCGGTTGTTTGTGTTTGAAATTGAAGCCATTGTCTTTTGGATGTTTCTTGAAACATCAGTTGGCTTTATAAGATAATAATCTTGAGCCAGTTGGTCGGCAATATAAGAGTGGAGGTAGGTTGCTACAAGGATTCTTTCATATAGTTGAACATGGGGAAATTGTACAGCAAATCCTGCAATCATACCTGCAAGAGTATCTCCCATACCTCCTGTTGCTTGGTAGGGACCACCAGCTCCTATTGGAGTGACTTGGTTTGGCTGGGTTTTTAGGATTTGAGTAGCAGAACTTTTAGCTACAAGGATTGTATTTTCTTGAAAAGATTGCAAGGCTTCAAGATTTCTTTGGCTTGTTTGGTCAGCAACCGGAATGGCTGATAACCGTTCCCATTCTTTCTGGTGGGGTGTCAGGATAACTTGTTTACACGGGAAGTTCTTCCTGTTTTGCTTTGCAATTAAGGTAAGGGCTGAGCCGTCAAGAATCAAAATCTGCTGGTCAGATAAATGTTCAAAAACAAAGTCCAATAACTGTTCAGCTCTGCTATTTTCCCCAAAACCTGGACCAATCAATACCAAGTCAGTATTTTCTAAGCTACTTATCAGCAAGGCTTGATCGTCAAATGAAAATGCCATGGCTTCAGGCAGATGACTATGTAAGGCTGATATATTGTCTTTTTCAGTAGCAACAGTTACCAAGCCTGCTCCACTGTTGACGGTTGCTAGTGCGGCCATGATAATCGCTCCACCATAAGGATACAGTCCACCAATCAGCAAGACTCGACCATAGCTTCCCTTATGGCTATTGCGTGGTCTTGCTTGAATAACCTTTCTACAGAGTTCTTGTAAGTCCATACTTATTCCCCCTTTTCTTCTTATTATATCACGAGGAATGAGATTTATGACAATCCAGATTTTAGATAAATCCAAGTTTTCATGTTATAATGAATTCATGGTATTATCAAAAAAACGTGCAAGAAAAGTTATTGAAGAAATCATCGCTCTATATCCTGATGCTAAGCCTAGCTTGGACTTTCGAAATCACTTTGAGTTGGTATGTGCAGTGCTCTTATCTGCTCAAACTACAGACGCTGCGGTGAATAAGGCAACACCTGGTTTGTTCGCAGCTTTCCCTACTCCCCAAGCCATGGCGGCAGCAGAAGTGAAGGATATTGAGCCTTATATTTCTCGTTTGGGTTTGTACCGAAACAAGGCAAAGTTTTTAAAAGACTGTGCCCAGCAGTTGATGGAACGGCATAATGGCATTGTTCCGCAGACTCGTGAGGAATTAGAAGCTCTGGCAGGAGTGGGAAGAAAAACGGCCAATGTTGTCTTAAGTGTCGGTTTCGGAATCCCAGCCTTTGCAGTTGATACCCACGTGGGACGGATTTGTAAACACCACGATATTGTCAAAAAATCGGCTACACCCCTGGAAACAGAAAAACGAGTCATGGAAGTCTTACCTCCTGAACTCTGGCTCCCTGCTCATCAAGCTATGATTTATTTTGGTCGTGAGGTTTGCCATCCTAAGAACCCTGAATGCGAAAAATTCCCACAATTATATGAATTTGACTAAAAAATCTTCTGTTTTTGAAGATTTTTTTAGTTTTTATGTGAAATTGTTTGAGTAAATTCTGAACATTTTTTAAAATTTTATAAGAATAGTAACTCAGAAAAGAATTATACGAATGTTATGTTTTATAAACGAGTCCCAAAAGTGATATATCCGAATATTGTCTAGATAGGTTTCTTTTTTATTGACAAAACACAAACAATAAGCTATACTATATCTTGTAATAAGGAAAAAATACGAAAAACAAACTGTTTTTCTGTTCCAATGTTAAGAAAAAGAGGTAGAAGCATGTTCAACGAAACTCCAGTTTTTGACTACGAAGATATTCAGCTCATTCCAAATAAATGTATCATCAATAGCCGTTCCGAGGCAGATACAACAGTGACTCTTGGGAAATATAGCTTTAAACTACCAGTTGTTCCAGCTAATATGCAGACTATTATTGATGAAGATGTAGCAGAAATGCTTGCCAAAGAAGGGTATTTCTACATCATGCATCGTTTCGATGAAGCTGGTCGTATTCCATTTATCAAACGCATGCACGAGCAAGGTTTGATTGCTTCCATCTCTGTTGGCGTAAAAGAATATGAATATGAGTTTGTGACTAGCTTGAAAGCTGATGCCCCTGAGTTTATCACCATTGATATTGCACATGGGCATGCTGACAGTGTGATTAAGATGATCAAGCACATCAAGAAAGAATTGCCTGAGACCTTTGTCATTGCTGGAAATGTCGGTACTCCTGAAGCTGTCCGTGAATTGGAAAATGCTGGTGCAGATGCTACAAAAGTTGGTATTGGTCCAGGTAAAGTATGTATTACAAAGGTTAAGACTGGTTTTGGTACAGGTGGTTGGCAGTTGGCAGCCCTTCGTTGGTGCGCAAAAGCTGCCCGTAAACCAATTATTGCGGACGGAGGTATCCGTACCCACGGAGATATTGCCAAATCTATCCGCTTCGGCGCAAGCATGGTCATGATTGGTTCGCTCTTTGCCGGTCACATTGAAAGCCCAGGTAAAACAATTGAAGTTGATGGCGAGAAATTCAAAGAGTACTATGGTTCTGCATCGGAATACCAAAAAGGTGCCTATAAAAACGTAGAAGGTAAGAAAATCTTACTCCCTGCCAAAGGACATTTGAAAGATACTCTGGTTGAAATGGAGCAAGATTTGCAGTCATCTATTTCTTATGCAGGTGGACGTGACATTACCAGCTTGAAGCATGTGGACTATGTTATCGTGAAAAACTCTATCTGGAATGGTGACTCTATCTAGTCAAAGAGGACTTGCAATGCAGGTCCTTTTCTTGTTACAATATTTATATAAAATTGAAAGAGAATAAGCATGTACCAAACAAGAAATAACAAAGAGAAGCTCTGGCTCTTTATCAAAATATTTTTGCCCATTTTAATTTATCAATTTGCTAATTACTCCGCATCCTTTATCGATACCATGATGACAGGCCAGTACAGCACTATGGATTTGGCAGGTGTTTCCATGGCAACAAGTCTTTGGAATCCGCTTTTTTCATTTCTAACAGGGATTGTATCTGCACTGGTCCCAATCATCGCTCAACATTTAGGAAAAGGTGAAAGAGATAAGATTCGTGAGGAGTTTCATCAGTTTGTCTATCTAGCCATCGGATTAACCATTTTACTCTTGTGCTCGATCCTATTTATCGCTGTTCCCGCCTTGGCTCAGTTTGGACTTGATGAATCTGTTTTTCAAGTTGGTAGACAGTACCTCTATTTTATTTCCATTGGCATCCTGCCTCTCTTACTCTTTAGCGTCTGTCGCTCTTTTTTCGACGCCCTCGGCTTGACTCAGCTATCCATGTACCTCATGTTGCTCCTTGTCCCATTTAACAGTCTATTTAACTATCTCTTAATTTATGGGAAAATGGGCCTACCGGCCCTAGGCGGAGCTGGAGCTGGATTGGGTACTGCTTTGGCTTACTGGGCGGTACTGCTAGTAATCGTCATTGTCATGTGCAAAAATAAGACCATTGCTTCTTATGAGCTTTGGCGGTGGAGTCCGATTGATGGTGCTTTACTGAAAGAAGGACTGAAAATCGGACTTCCCATCGGTTTACAAGTCTTTGCAGAAGTAGCAATTTTTGCAGTAGTAGGGCTATACATGGCAAAATTTTCAGCCCAGATTATAGCAGCCCACCAGTCAGCTATGAACTTTGCGACATTATTATATGCCTTTCCTTCCTCAGTTTCTTCAGCCCTAGCTATTGTCATTGCCTATGAAGTAGGGACTAAACGACCACAAGATGTGAAAGCCTACAGCCGTCTAGGACGCCTGGTGGCACTTGGTTTTGCAGGCTTAACACTCACTTTCCTATATTTTTTCCGTTCCAAAGTTGCCTACCTTTATGGTAATGATGCAGAATTTATCCGTCTGACCTCGCATTTTCTTAGCTTTGCCCTCATGTTCCAGTTAGCAGATGCCTTTACAGCACCTATTCAGGGGATTTTACGTGGTTACAAGGATACCACCATTCCCTTTGTACTTGGTTTGGTCGCCTATTGGTCCATGACCTTCCCCGTCGCATTCTTGCTTGAAAGATTTTTCCAAATGGGTCCAGAAGCCTATTGGATTGGTCTTATTTCTGGGATTTTTGTCTGCGGAATAGCTCTTAATTTACGCTTGATCAAAATAGCTCACACTCATTTGTCCGTGAAATAAATTAACTATGAAAGTCGGAGGCATCCGGCTTTTTCTCTCTTGTGAAAATATCTTGCTCATGTTAAAATAAAAAGATAGAAAATCAAATGGAGAAATTATGAATTATTTTAACGTAGGAAAGATTGTTAACACGCAAGGCCTACAAGGGGAAATGCGTGTTTTGTCTGTGACCGATTTTGCTGAAGAACGCTTCAAGAAAGGGGCAATATTGGCCTTGTTTAATGACAAAGACCAGTTTGTCATGGAAGTGGAAATTGCTAGTCATCGTAAGGCTAAGAACTTTGATATTATCAAGTTTAAGGGCATGTACCATATCAACGATATTGAAAAGTACAAGGGCTTTAGTTTGAAAATTGCCGAGGAAAACTTGACCGACCTTGAAGATGGTGAGTTTTATTACCATGAAATTATCGGCTTGGATGTCTATGAGAATGATATTCTGATCGGACAAATCAAGGAAATCTTGCAGCCAGGTGCCAATGATGTCTGGGTGGTAAAACGAAAAGGTAAGAAAGACTTACTCTTGCCATATATTCCACCTGTTGTCTTGAACATTGATATTCCAAATAACCGTGTCGATGTGGAATTGCTCGAGGGCCTAGACGATGAGAATTGATATTTTGACCCTCTTCCCAGAGATGTTTGCGCCACTTGAACACTCTATTGTGGGCAAGGCGCGTGACAAGGGCTTGTTGGAGATCAATTACCACAATTTCCGAGAGAAGGCTGAAAAGGCTCGCCATGTGGACGATGAACCCTATGGCGGAGGACAAGGTATGTTGCTTCGTGCCCAGCCAATTTTTGATACCATGGATAGCATTGAACAAACCACTCCACGTGTTATCCTATTGGATCCCGCTGGGCGTACTTTCAATCAGGCCTATGCCGAAGAATTGGCACAGGAAGAGCAGTTGATTTTCATCTGCGGTCACTATGAAGGATATGATGAGCGGATTAAGACCTTGGTAACAGACGAAATTTCTCTCGGGGACTATGTTCTGACAGGTGGAGAGTTGGCAGCTATGACCATGATTGATGCTACCGTTCGCCTGATTCCAGAGGTTATTGGTAAGGAAGTCAGTCATACGGATGATAGTTTTTCATCAGGGCTATTGGAATATCCTCAATACACCCGACCATACGAGTATCGTGGAATGGTAGTTCCAGATGTTCTCATGAGCGGTCACCATGAAAATATTCGTAAATGGCGGTTGGAAGAAAGTCTACGCAAAACCTATCAACGTCGTCCAGACTTGTTAGAAAACTACAATTTTACAGCTGAAGAGTTAACTATTTTTGAAAAAATCAAAGCAGAAGACACAGTTGATTAGACTGTGTTTTTCTTGCTAGAAGGAGAAATGATGAAACGCAAGGTATTTGAACACTACCAACCTTATAAAATCAAACAAAAGGCAAAATTTGATTTAGGAAATAACGAAAATCGTATCATCGATTGGTCCTTTTTGCCACAAGAGACCTTGGAAAATTTGGATGTCAGTCAATTAAGCTTTTATGGTGATAACACTTACTCCGAACTGATTGAGAAATATGCGGTCTATCTTGGATTAAATCCCAAACAAGTAACAGTAGGTGTGGGCTCTGATCACCTTATTCACATGATTGTTTCCACCTTTATGGAAAAGGATGATACTTTTTTGACTGTCAATCCAGACTTCTTCATGTATGAAACCTATAATCACATGCATGGTAGCCGGTTTGAAGCCATTGATTTGGAAGCCAAAAACGATACACTCGTCCTGCCAGTAGAGAAATTGTTGGCGCGTGCAGAGGAGTTGAAGGCGAAGATAATCATGCTTTCCAACCCTAACAATCCTTCTTCAGTAGCTTATTCGCTAGAAGATTTGGAGAAATTGGCTATTTCTTTTAAAGGGCTACTCGTTGTAGATGAGGCTTATATTGAATTTGCAAATGTCGAAAGCTTCATCAGTCGTCTGCAACAATTTGACAATGTTTTAGTTTTACGGACCTTATCAAAGGCTTTTGGACTTGCAGGTTTACGAGTTGGCTTTGCGGTAGGAAGCGAAGAGTTAATTTATGAATTGGACAAGGTCATTCCCCCATTCAGCTTGTCAAACTTGACTGCAAAAATGGCAGCCGTTGCATTGAATTATACAGACAAAGTTATAGAAACGGTGGGAGTAATTCAGAATTTGCGAGAAGAAATGATTTTATTCTTGCAAGGGTTAGATAACTGTCAAGTTCTACCTAGTCAGGCTAGTTTTGTAACGTTTAAAGCACCGTGGGCAGAAGAATTTTATCAGCATGCCTTGGCACAGGATTTGAATTTCAAATATTATCCAACAGGTAAATTAGAAGGATATATTCGCCTGTCTATTGGCCGTCCAGAAGAAATGGACATGATGAAAAAAATGATTGAGAAACTAGTGGAAGCGTAGATTCTGCTAGTTTCTGCTAGTTTTTTTGTATTTTTGAAAGAAAATGATAGAAAATGATTGACAATGGCAGAAAATCGTGTATAATGTTTTTTGTAAACGATTGCAGGAGGTGTTGAACATACTCAAATCAGAACGAAAACAGATTATATTGGAGCGAATACACTCCCAACAGTTTGTTCGGCTAGAGGAATTAATCGAAGTTCTTGATACATCTGAGTCTACTGTACGTAGGGATTTGGACGAGTTGGAAAACGAAGGTAAGCTTCGTCGTGTACACGGCGGTGCTGAAGCGCCAGGAAATTTGCAACTCGAAGAGTCTATTCTAGAAAAATCTGTCAAAAACGTTCAAGCAAAACGAGAGATTGCGGAAAGAGCTGCTCGACAGATTGTTAACGGAGACGTAATTTTTTTAGATGCAGGTACAACAACCGGTGTACTGATTGATTATCTTCAGCAGGAAAATCTGACAGTCGTTACCAATTCTATTCACCACGCAGTGAGGCTGGTTGAACGCAAGATAAAAACAATCATTATAGGTGGTTTTGTTAAGCAATCAACAGATGCTTCCGTTGGAGCAGTAGCATTGGAACAAATTCGACAGCTCAACTTTGATAAGGCATTTCTAGGTATGAATGGTATTGATAAAAATTACTTTACAACGCCAGATATTGAAGAAGCGACCATCAAACGTACTATCATAGACAATACCAAAGAAAGCTATGTTTTGGCAGATGCTTCTAAAATTGGTCAATTCTCCTTTGTTAAAGTTGCGGCAATCGAAAAATCCAACATTATCTGCCAATCTTCAGAAAGCAGTTTGTTGGACATCATAAAAGAGAAAACGAGGGTAATCGAGGTATGATTTATACAGTTACGCTCAATCCAGCGATTGACTATATCGTTCGTTTAGAACATGTCGAGACGGGCAGTGTCAATCGTATGAAGAGCGACGATAAGTATGCCGGCGGTAAGGGAATTAACGTTAGCCGTGTTTTGAAGCGCTTGGGCTATCCGAATACAGCAACGGGTTTCCTTGGGGGATTCACAGGTCAGTTCATCAAAGATGGATTGATTGCCGAAGAAATTGATACTGATTTTGTTCAGGTTGATCAAGATACACGTATTAACGTG
The DNA here is from genome assembly GCF_044427255.1 of Streptococcus sp. 2021WUSS126. Lineage (NCBI taxonomy): Bacteria > Bacillati > Bacillota > Bacilli > Lactobacillales > Streptococcaceae > Streptococcus > Streptococcus sp. 2021WUSS126. Next base: position 79,193 of record NZ_JAOTGI010000003.1, read on the forward strand.
AAAATCAAAGCTGACCAAGAAACAGAAATCAACGGTTTAGGTCCGATTGTGACAGATACACAGTTGGCCGAATTAGAAATGGTCTTAGCAGGATTGACCAAGGAAGACACCGTTGTCTTTGCGGGGTCTGCTCCAGCTAGTCTTGGAAATGAAGTCTACAATAGGCTGATTCCTGTGGCGAAAAAAGCAGGAGCGCAAGTTGTCTGTGACTTTGAAGGTCAAACACTTCTAGACTCACTAGCACACAAGCCACTCTTGGTCAAGCCAAACAACCATGAACTTGAAGCAATTTTCAACGTCGAGTTGAATGGCATTGCAGACATCGAGACCTACGCTAAGAAAATCTTAGATATGGGAGCTCAGAATGTTATCATTTCCATGGCAGGGGATGGGGCTTTGTTGGTCACTCCAGCAGCTACTTACTTTGCCAAACCAATCAAGGGAACAGTGAAAAATTCTGTCGGAGCTGGAGATTCCATGGTGGCAGGATTTACTGGCGAATACGTTCGCTCACAAGACCCAATCGAAGCCCTAAAATGGGGAGTTGCTTGCGGTACGGCAACAGCCTTTTCAGACGATTTGGCAAGTATCGAATTTATTAAGGAAACTTATGAAAAAGTTGAGGTAGAAACACTATGAAAATTCAAGACGTTTTGAGAAAAGATGTCATGTTGCTTGATTTGCAAGCGACAAGCAAGGAAGCTGTTATCGATGAAATGATTACTAGCTTGGTTGACAAAGGTTATGTAACTGATTTTGACGTATTCAAAACAGGTATTATGAACCGTGAAGCACAAACGACAACAGGCCTTGGGGACGGTATCGCAATGCCACACGCTAAGAATGCTGCTGTAAAAGAAGCGACTGTTCTCTTTGCAAAATCTAATAAAGGCGTTGACTACGCAAGTCTTGATGGTCAACCAACCGACTTGTTCTTCATGATTGCAGCTCCAGAAGGTGCTAACGATACCCACTTGGCAGCCCTTGCTGAATTGTCCAAATACTTGATGAAAGCTGGATTTGCTGATAGACTTCGGGCGGCAACAAATCCTGAAGAAGTGATTGCAGTCTTCGATACAGCTGAAGCAGCAGACAAGACTGCCGAAGAAGTGGTTGCAGCACCAAGTGGTGACCGTCCATTTATCGTTGCAGTTACAGCATGTACAACAGGTATTGCTCACACTTACATGGCAGAAGAAGCACTTAAGAAACAAGCTGCTGAGATGGGTGTTGACATCAAGGTTGAAACCAACGGTGCTTCAGGTGTTGGAAATAAACTAACCGCTGAAGACATCGAGAATGCAGCTGGTGTTATCATCGCAGCAGATAAGGCTGTCGATATGCCTCGTTTCAATGGCAAACCTTTGGTATCTCGTCCAGTTGCAGTTGGAATCAAGCAACCAGAAGAATTAATTAACCTTATCTTGGAGGGTAAAGCATCAGCCTACACAGCGTCAGAAGGAGTAGCTACTGTGGAATCTTCAGAAAAACTCAGTCTTGGTAAAGCGTTCTATAAACACTTGATGAGCGGTGTTTCTCAAATGTTGCCATTCGTTATCGGTGGCGGTATCTTGATTGCCCTTGCCTTCCTATTCGATGGAGCTCTAGGTGTGCCGCAAGACAGCCTTGGTAGTCTTGGTTCATACCATGAAATCGCAGCTATGTTCATGAAGATCGGTGGAGCAGCCTTTGGCTTCATGTTGCCACTTCTTGCAGGTTACATTGCTTACTCAATCGCTGAAAAACCAGGTTTGGTTGCAGGTTTCGTAGCTGGTGCAATCGCTAGTAGCGGTCTTGCGTTCGGTAAAATCCCTTACGCAGCTGGTGGTGAAGAAACCCTTGCCCTTGCTGGTGTATCATCTGGTTTCTTGGGTGCCCTCGTTGGTGGTTTCCTTGCTGGTGGTGTAGTACTCGTTCTTCGCAATGCTTTGCGTAATATGCCAAAATCTCTCCAAGGTTTGAACGCTATCTTGCTCTTGCCACTGTTGGGAACAGCAATCACTGGTTTCTTGATGTTCTTCGTCAACATCCCAATGGCAGCTATCAACACAGGTATGAACAACTTCCTTGCAGGTCTTGAAGGTAGCTCTGCTATTCTCCTCGGCCTTGTCCTCGGTGGTATGATGGCAGTCGATATGGGTGGTCCAGTCAACAAGGCAGCTTATGTCTTCGGTACAGGTACACTTGCAGCAACTGTTGCAGATGGTGGGTCTGTTGCCATGGCAGCGGTAATGGCAGGTGGTATGGTTCCACCGTTGGCAGTATTCGTTGCAACCCTTCTTTTCAAAGACAAATTCACACAAGAAGAGCGTAACTCAGGTTTGACAAACATCGTTATGGGTCTTTCATTCATCACTGAAGGTGCGATTCCGTTTGGTGCTGCTGACCCAGCTCGTGCAATCCCAAGCTTTATCGCTGGTTCTGCCCTTGCAGGTGCCTTGGTTGGTTTGTCAGGCATCCAATTGATGGCTCCTCACGGTGGGATCTTCGTTATCGCTTTGACATCTAATCCATTGCTTTACATCGCCTATGTTTTGATTGGTGCGGTTGTATCAGGTGTCCTTTACGGAGCACTTCGTAAAGCTAAATAATTTTGATTGAAACCTTGCTTCTGGCAAGGTTTTTTAGCTATTTCACGAGGATTATGGTATAATGTGAGTATTATTGTTATTAGAGGAGTCTTGAAATGGAAATCATTCGCGATAAAGAATTTGTCAATCAGTATCATTTTGATGCCCGCAATCACGCGTGGGAAAAAGAGAACGGAATTCCGGAAACAAAATTGAAAGTTGACTTTCAATTGATTGAGCAAAATCGTGCGGAAAATCGAACATCTATGATTACCATTTTGCGCTTTATGATTGTACTAGATCATTTTGTGATTTCAGGTGCCATGAGTCAGGCCGTTCACTTACCAAATCGATTGGTAGAAGAGCCAACTGAATTTACTGATGAGGAAAAACGTGTTTTGGTAGAGCCTCTTTTGGACATTTTAAAACGAATGACTTATGAGGTTACTGAAATCGCCTTTGATGCACCAGGAGTGAATTTGGAGTTTTAATATGAAATTAGCAGTTATAACTGACTCATCGGCTGTTTTGAATGTTCAAAGTATTGAGCGGGATGACCTGTTTGTCCTAAGCATTCCAGTCAGCATCGATGGGGAAAATTATATCGAAGGGCAAAATTTGACGGTTGAAGAGTTTTATCAAAAAATGGCTTCATCGAAAGAATTACCTAAAACAAGTCAACCGAGTTTGATGGAACTAGAAGAAATTCTGGCTAAATTAACAGAGAAAGGTTATACACACGCACTTGGCTTATTCTTGTCATCAGGTATTTCAGGTTTTTATCAAAATATTCAATATTTGGCTGATGAATTTGAAGGTCTGACAGTTGCCTTTCCAGATACCAAAATCACATCGGCTCCTTTGGGCATGATGGTGGAAAATGTCCTTAAATGGGCTGATGCAGGACTTAGTTTTGAAGAGATTACTGGGAAATTGGACCAAGAGATTGGCAAAACAACTGCCTTTATTATGGTTGATGACCTCAATCATTTGGTAAAAGGTGGTCGCTTGTCCAATGGTGCAGCCTTGCTTGGCAATCTTTTGAGCATCAAACCGATTCTGTATTTTACAGGTGAGGGTAAGATTGAAGTTTATGAAAAAGTTCGGACGGAGAAGAAGGCCATTAAGCGACTCTTGGAAATCCTCCAAGAACAAACCAAAGAAGGACAATATCAGATTGCTATTATTCACGCCAACGCACCTCAGAAGGCTGAAAACTTTAAACAGCAGTTGGAAGAAGCAGGTGTCGGTAGCGATTTACCAATCGTGTCATTTGGTTCGGTCATCGGTACGCACTTGGGAGAAGGAGCTGTAGCCTTTGGTATTTCTCCCATTATTGAATAGGAGTTTGCATGACAATTAAGGTAATTATCGCAGGATTTAAAGGAAAAATGGGTTCAACGGCTGTTGAGATGGTCAAAGGTGACGCAGAACTTAGTCTGGCTGCCTTGGTGGATCCCTTTGCGACAGAAACAGAAGTAGATGGTGTTCCTGTTTTCAAGACAAAAGAAGAAGTTGCCAGCCTAGACGCTGATGTCTGGGTGGATTTTACAACGCCAAAATTTGCCTATGAAAACACCCGCTTTGCCTTGGAAAATGGATTCGCACCTGTGGTTGGAACGACTGGATTTACTCCAGAAGAAATTGAAGAATTAACTGTCTTGTCTGCTGAGAAGGGTTTGGGTGGCTTGATTGCTCCTAACTTTGCCATTGGGGCTATCTTGCTCATGCAGTTCGCAGCACAGGCAGCCAAGTATTTCCCGAATCTTGAAATCATCGAACTACACCATGACAAGAAGAAGGATGCGCCGAGCGGAACAGCTGTCAAAACGGCAGAACTCATTTCCCAAGTCCGTCAGTCACAGACTCAAGGTGCAGCAGATGAAGAAGAACTGATTGCTGGTGCTCGCGGTGCAGAATTTGACGGCTTCCGTATCCACTCAGTACGCTTGCCAGGTCTTGTTGCACACCAAGAAGTGATTTTTGGGGCACAGGGAGAAGGCTTGACCATTCGTCATGACTCTTACGATCGCATTTCCTTTATGGGCGGTGTCAACCTCGGCATTAAAGAGGTAGTCAAACGCTCACAACTCGTTTATGGTTTGGAACACTTATTATGAAATTAAACAATCTGCCTTCTGAGTTTCAGGAGGCTTTGCCGATTTTAGAGAAAATTAAAGCAGCTGGTTACGAGGCTTATTTCGTTGGCGGTTCCGTTCGTGATGCCATTCTCGGTAGGCCTATTCATGATGTCGATATTGCGACATCCAGCTACCCTCAGGAAACGAAACAAATCTTTTCACGGACTATTGATGTTGGAATTGAACACGGTACGGTGTTAGTATTAGAGGGGAAAAAGGAGTATGAAATCACGACCTTTCGGACAGAGGAGGAGTATGTCGACTTCCGCAGACCGAGCCAGGTTTCTTTTGTGCGTTCCTTAGAAGAGGATCTCAAACGCCGCGACTTCACGGTCAATGCCTTTGCCCTTGATGAAGAGGCTCAAATCGTTGACCTCTTTGATGGGATGACCGACTTAGAAAACCGCACCCTACGGGCTGTAGGCATCCCGGCTGAGCGTTTCAACGAAGACGCCCTCCGTATCATGCGTGGATTTCGCTTTGCGGCGACCTTGGACTTTGAGATTGAGCCGACGACCTTTACAGCTATGGTTGAAACCGCACCGCTCTTGGAAAAAATCTCTGTAGAACGCAGTTTTATCGAGTTTGATAAACTTTTGATGGCGGATTTTTGGCGAAAAGGCTTGCGCGCTATGATTAATTCCAAGGCTTATGATTTCTTGCCTGATTTAGCTGGAAAAAGTGATGAATTAGAGACCATGCTAACAAGCCTAACAGCAGAATTTCGCTTTTCGACTTCTGAACAAGCTTGGGCCATGCTCTTTGTCTGCCTAGGTATTGATAACATCAAGTCCTTCCTGAAAAAATGGAAAACCAGCAATGATTTCCAACGCAGCGTGGTCAAGTTGGTAGAGATTTATCAACTTCGTCAAGCAGGACCTGTTACCAAGCAAATCTGTTTCAAGTATGGCAAAGAATTCTTGTACTTAGTAGAGGAACTCCGTCAAGCACAAGGTCTTGTTACAGATTTTGCAGCAATTGACAAGATTGACCAAGCCTTGACTATCCATGACAAGCATGAAATTGTTGTCAATGGAGGACATCTGATGAAGACATTTGACATCAAACCAGGTCCAGTATTAGGAGAACTACTCAAAGAGGTGGAATTCCAGATTGTGGAAGGGCAGCTGGAAAATGAAGAGCAAGCGATTATGACATTTGTGAAAGGAATTTTAGAGAATGAGTGATTTTATCGTTGAACACCTGACTAAATCTGTCGGAGATAAAACGGTCTTTGCTGATCTGTCTTTCATCATCCACCAAGGCGACCGTATCGGGATTATCGGGGTCAATGGTACAGGAAAGACGACTTTGTTGGATGTTCTGTCAGGTCGCATCGGTTTTGACGGAGATGTGTCACCTTTTCGCACTAAAAATGCCTATAAAATCGCCTATCTGACTCAGGAACCTGATTTTGATGACAGTAAGACAGTTTTAGACACCGTTCTTTCATCTGACCTCCGTGAAACCCAGCTGATTCGTGAATACGAATTGCTCTTATCTCATTACGATGAAGCCAGTCAAGCAAGACTGGAGAAAGTCATGGCAGAGATGGATTCTCTCAATGCTTGGGAGATTGAAAGCCAGGTTAAAACAGTTCTTTCAAAACTAGGTCTAACAGACCTCAACAAAACTGTTGCTGAGTTATCAGGTGGTCTACGTAGACGAGTGCAATTGGCCCAAGTCCTCCTTGGCAATGCTGACTTGCTCTTGCTGGATGAACCGACTAACCACCTGGACATTGATACCATTGAGTGGTTGACGACTTTCTTGAAAAACACTAAAAAGTCAGTTCTCTTTATTACCCACGACCGCTATTTCTTGGACAATGTGGCGACACGGATTTTTGAATTGGACCGCGCCAGCTTAACCGAATATCAGGGAAATTACCAGGACTATGTTCGTTTAAAGGCAGAACAGGACGAGCGAGATGCCGCCCTTCGCCATAAGAAAGAGCAACTCTACAAGCAGGAGTTGGCTTGGATGCGCAGACAACCTCAAGCTCGTGCAACCAAGCAGCAGGCTCGCATCAATCGTTTCCATGACCTCAAAGGCGATTTAGCCAACAAGATAGACGATAGCGAACTAGAAATCAATTTTGAAACCTCTCGTATTGGTAAAAAAGTCATTAACTTTGAAAATGTCAGCTTTTCCTATCCTGACAAGCCCATTTTAAAAGACTTTAACCTGCTCATTCAAAACAAGGACCGCATCGGAATTGTCGGAGATAATGGTAAAGGAAAATCTACCTTACTCAATCTAATTGCAGGTGATTTGCAAGCAGACAGCGGTAAGGTAGATATTGGTGAAACCATCCGTATCGGTTATTTTTCTCAGACCATCAAGGGATTGGATGAAAGCAAGCGGGTCATCAATTTCTTGCAGGAAGTGGCAGAAGAAGCTCAGACGACATCTGGTATGGTTTCTATCGCAGAACTCTTGGAGCAATTCCTCTTCCCACGTAATACCCACGGTACCTTGATTGAAAAGCTATCAGGTGGAGAGAAGAAGCGGCTTTACTTGCTGAAAATTCTCTTGCAACGACCCAATGTTCTCTTACTAGATGAGCCGACCAACGACTTGGACATAGCGACTCTGACAGTCTTAGAACATTTCTTGCAGGGCTTTACTGGTCCAGTCATTACCGTTAGTCACGACCGCTATTTCCTAGACAAGGTAGCCAATAAAATCTTGGCTTTCGAAGATAGCGGTATTGAGACCTTCTTTGGTAACTACACAGACTATCTGGATGAGAAGGCCTTTCTGGCTTCCAGCTCTGCTATTTCCTTGGAAAAACCAAAGGAGAAAAGCGAAAAGGTCAAAGAGAACAAGAAGCGGATGTCCTATTTTGAGAAGCAGGAATGGGCAACCATCGAAGAGGATATTGCTGGCTTGGAGGAGCGGATTGCGAAAATCGAGGCGGAAATGCTGACCTGTGGTAGTGATTTTACAAAATTATCCGATTTGCAGAAGGAATTGGATGAGAAAAACGACCTGCTCTTGGAAAAATATGAGCGGTATGAGTATCTGAGCGAGTTGGAGGGCTAGATGAAAGTTCTTGTCATGTCATATATGGTCATCTATCTCTTGGTGACCTTGGGAGCGGCTCTGTTTAGCTATTTAAAGACCAAAAAAATGAATACATTGCGCTTGGTGTTAACGGTCTTATCCATGCTCTTGCTGGCTGCCACGCTTTATTTTTATAGTCAGTCTTATCATGATCTTCAGATGGTGGGGTTTGCTCTAGGATTTACCTTTATTTCTACTCTATTTCTCTATAATGGAACGAAAGAAGGTAGTAATTTTACGACAGTTATGCTCTTTTCCATTGGAAGGTTTATCTTACATATTCAATTTTTAATTTTGCTCTATCTCTTTCGATAGAGCAATTTATTTTTATCCGTACAAATTTTTGAAAAGGCTTTACGCAAACCTTTGCATTGTGTTATAATAAAGAAAATACATTTGAGGTGATGATTATGTCTAAAAAAATTATCGGTATTGACTTGGGTGGTACATCTGTTAAATTGGCCATTTTGACTACTGAGGGAGAAATTCAAGAAAAATGGTCCATCAAGACAAATATTTTAGATGATGGAAGTCATATTGTTCCAGATATTATTGACAGTATCAAGCATCGATTTGAAACTCATGGTTTGACAAAGGATGATTTCTTGGGAGTTGGTATGGGTTCTCCAGGTGTCGTTGATAGCGAAGCCGGTACTGTTATCGGTGCCTATAACCTCAACTGGAAAACCTTGCAATTGGTTAAAGAGCAGTTTGAATCTGCCCTTGGTTTGCCATTCTTTATCGACAATGATGCAAACGTAGCGGCCCTTGGTGAGCAATGGGTTGGTGCTGGAAACAACAATCCAAACGTTGTCTTTATGACGCTTGGTACAGGTGTCGGCGGTGGTGTCATCGCTGCTGGAAACTTGATTCGTGGGATCAAAGGTGCTGGTGGTGAATTGGGCCATATCACAGTTGACTTTGATGAGCCATTTGCATGTACTTGTGGTAAGAAAGGTTGTCTAGAAACAGTTGCTTCAGCAACAGGTATTGTCAATCTCAGCCGTCGCTATGCTGATCAATACGCTGGCGATGCAAAACTGAAACAAATGATTGACGATGGGCAAGATGTAACGGCTAAGGATGTCTTTGATTTGGCAAAAGAAGGCGATGATTTGGCTTTGATTGTCTACCGTCACTTCTCAGAATACCTAGGTGTTGCTTGTGCAAACATTGCTGCAGTCCTAAATCCTGCCTACATCGTACTAGGTGGCGGTGTATCAGCAGCGGGTGACTTCTTATTGGACGGCGTTCGCAAGGTCTTTGCTGAAAATAGCTTCCCACAAATCAAGGAAAGTACACAAATTGTCTTGGCAACACGTGGTAATGATGCAGGTGTATTGGGCGCAGCATCACTCGTCTTGAAATAATCGTTAAAAGCAGAGTTCCCTCTGCTTTTTTAAAATCCGCCGTCACACTTTCTTTATATACATATATTGAAAAATGTAATATTTAAGCGTACAATGAAAATGTAAAGAGAAAGGAGTGTCACCTTATGAAACAGGTAAACATGTCTAAAATAATCAACTATCTGACCATTCTTGGTTTATTGATTTTGTTATCTGCCTTTTTCCTTGATAACTGGATTCGTGACTGGTTTTTCCCGTCTAGCTGGGGAAACGTAGCAACCATGTTGATTCTCCCTCTACTGGGGACTCTAATTCTTATACTATCTATCTATTATAAAAAATTGTGGACTGGTTTGATTAGTATCTTCTTAATGATCTCATTTCCTCTGATATTCGGTATTGGCTACTTTATATTTGGTCCCTAGAAGGAGCAGTTATGAACCTGGCTTTACTAAAAAGATTAAATCTAGTTTTGTATGGTATCGCAATTTTTCTCATCGTCATGCTATTTTTACCAATAGGCCAATGGTTTGATATTGTAAATGTGAATTTTAAACTAACATTTTTCATCATTCCCTTTTTCGGTCTCGCTAGTTTACCAACGGCTATTTACACTAAAAATGTTCGTCAGATATTGTTGAGTGTTCTCTTGGTTGCCTTGTATTTTATATTGTTCAGCTTAGTAACTGCCCTTTCTGGTCTGTTTCAGCTCAACCTCTACCCCTTGCTATATAAATGAGAACTCCAGTGCAAACTGGAGTTTTTTCTCAGAACATGCTATACTAAAACCATGACTAAAGCAGATATTATTTTTAAAGAAAACATTCGTAAGATTATGGAAGAGGGCGTTTTTTCAGAAAATGCTCGCCCACGTTACAAGGATGGAAATATAGCTAATTCCAAGTACGTTACAGGCGCCTTTGCTGAGTATGATTTGTCTAAGGGCGAGTTTCCTATTACAACACTTAGACCTATTCCAATTAAGTCGGCCATCAAGGAAATTCTCTGGATTTACCAAGACCAGACCAATGATTTGTCGGTTTTACAGGAAAAATACGGTGTCCAGTATTGGAATGATTGGGAAGTTGATGGAACTGGCACAATCGGTGAACGTTACGGTGCTATTGTGAAAAAACATGACATCATTTCAAAAATCCTCAAGCAATTGGAGGAAAATCCATGGAATCGCCGCAATGTGATTTCTTTGTGGGATTATGAAGCATTTGACCAATCTGCAGGTCTCTTGCCATGTGCCTTTCAGACCATGTTTGACGTTCGACGAGTGGATGGGGAGATTTACCTAGATGCAACTCTAACTCAGCGGTCAAATGATATGCTAGTAGCCCATCATATCAACGCTATGCAGTATGTAGCCCTTCAGATGATGATTGCTAAACATTTTGGCTGGAAGGTTGGGAAGTTTTTCTATTTCATCAACAATCTTCACATCTATGACAATCAGTTTGAACAAGCTGAAGAATTGCTCCGTCGTACACCATCTGAAATAGAGCCTTGTTTGGTCTTGAACGTCCCAGACGGAACAAACTTTTTTGACATTAAAGCAGAAGATTTTGAGTTGGTGGACTATGAGCCGGTTAAGCCGCAGTTAAAATTCGATCTAGCAATTTAACTGGATTAGCAGTGAAGAACTTCGTTCTTTTACCTCGCTTCTTTATTTTTAGGCTCGGGCTGAAACAGTTCCCCGAACTGTTTCACTTCCAACCTTCAACAGTCTATACTCAGACTTTCGAAGCCTGTTAAACAGCAACTCAAATTTGACTTGGCGATTTAAGATGAGGGGGGCTTTCCAGCACCAGCAAGATTCACATTCTACGAATCTCGGAATCTTCCCTATCTCTTAGGAGTCGGTGATAGTTTCAATATGATAAAAATTTGCACTAGCCCTACTTGGTAAGTGCATTTTTCATGTTTTTTTGATAGAATGATAGGACGGAAAGTGAGAGAAAATGACTAAAAAGATTGTTGCCATTTGGGCTCAAGATGAAAATGGATTGATTGGAAAAGGTGATAGACTTCCTTGGTCATTGCCAGCTGACTTAGCTCATTTCAAAGAAACGACAACAGGTCACACGATGGTGATGGGACGTATAACCTTCGACGGCATGGGTAAACGTGCTCTTCCCAATCGTCACACCATCGTTTTGACAACGGATAAAACCTATCAACTAGAGAGTGAACGTGTTACCATTTTACACAGTGTGGAAGATGTCCTAGATTGGTATCACAAACAGGAACAAACACTATTTGTGATTGGTGGGGGACAAATTTTTACTGCCTTTGCACCTTACATTGAAACATTAATAGTGACAGATATTCACGGTCAATTTAATGGCGATGTGTATTTTCCGAAAGCATTTCCTATGGAGAAATTTCAGCTACAAAGCGCCAATTTACGTCCAAAAGACGAGAAAAACCCGTATGATTTTACAATAAAAACCTATGAAAGAAGAGATGGTTAGGCATGGAGAGAAGTTTATTCGGTTTATTTACAGCATTTCTCTGTGGGATTTGTATTCTTTGTGCGATTCAAGCCTTTCGGAAGAAACGTTTTGGTTTAGCAATTTTATTTTTACTGAATGCTTTTACCAATCTGGTCAATAGTATTCATGCCATTTATGGATTTTTATTTAGATAAGAGATATGAAAGAGGAAACACATGGCTGTTAAGCATACACATGAGCTAATCTATTGCTCATTTTGCGGAAAAAATCAAGAAGAAGTTAAAAAAATTATCGCTGGGAACAATGTCTTCATTTGTAATGAATGCGTGGAACTAGCACAGGAAATCATTCGTGAGGAACTGGCAGAAGAAGTTTTGACAGACTTAGCCGATACGCCAAAGCCACAAGAATTACTCAATATCCTGAACAACTATGTCATCGGACAGGATCGTGCAAAACGTGCTTTAGCAGTAGCCGTTTATAACCACTACAAACGTATCAATTTCCAGGATAGCCGTGATGAGAACGATGTTGATTTGCAAAAATCAAATATCCTTATGATTGGCCCGACTGGTTCAGGAAAAACCTTCCTAGCTCAGACCTTGGCTAAAAGTTTGAATGTCCCGTTTGCTATTGCTGATGCGACCGCTCTTACTGAGGCGGGTTATGTTGGTGAAGACGTAGAAAATATCCTCCTCAAACTTTTGCAGGCTGCAGACTTTAACATCGACCGTGCAGAAAGAGGAATTATCTATGTGGATGAAATTGATAAAATTGCCAAAAAAGGTGAAAATGTGTCCATTACCCGCGATGTATCTGGTGAAGGTGTCCAGCAAGCTCTCCTAAAAATTATCGAGGGAACTGTGGCAAGCGTACCACCACAAGGCGGACGCAAACATCCAAACCAAGAAATGATTCACGTGGACACCAAAAATATCCTGTTTATCGTTGGCGGTGCATTTGATGGTATCGAAGAAATCGTCAAACAGCGTCTCGGTGAAAAAATCATCGGTTTTGGTCATAATAATCGTGCTATTGATGAAAAAGAATCATACATGCAACATATCATTGCAGACGATATTCAAAAATTCGGTATCATTCCAGAGTTGATTGGTCGCTTGCCTGTATTTGCAGCTTTGGACCAATTGACAACAGAGGATTTGGTACGCATTTTGACGGAACCGAAGAATGCTCTTGTAAAACAATATCAGACACTCTTGTCTTATGATGACGTGGAGCTTGACTTTGATGAGGACGCCTTGTTAGCCATTGCAGAAAAAGCAATTGAACGTAAGACTGGCGCTCGTGGACTTCGTTCCATCATTGAAGAAACGATGTTGGATGTCATGTTTGAGGTGCCAGGCCAAGATAACGTTAAACGTGTTCGTGTAACAAAAGCAGCAGTAGACGGTAAGGAAAAGCCTTTACTAGAAACTGCTTAAAAATAAAGGGTAGAAACTGATTGATTTCTACCCTTATTTATGAAAGGTATAAAATGGAAATCAACACACATAATGCTGAGATTTTGCTCAGTGCTGTTTCAAAAGCCCAGTATCCTGGCGATGACATTCCAGAAATTGCCCTTGCCGGGCGATCTAACGTTGGAAAGTCCTCATTTATCAATACTCTTCTAGGAAGAAAAAATCTTGCACGTACGTCAGGAAAACCAGGAAAGACTCAACAACTCAATTTTTATAATATAGATGATAAAATTCGATTTGTAGATGTTCCAGGTTATGGCTATGCTAAAGTATCCAAAACTGAGCGTGCTAAGTGGGGCAAAATGATTGAAGAGTATTTGACGACACGCGAAAATCTACGTGTTGTGGTGAGTTTAGTAGACATGCGTCATGAGCCATCAGCAGATGATGTTCAAATGTATGATTTCTTGAAATATTATGAAATTCCTGTTATTATTGTGGCAACGAAAGCTGATAAAATCCCACGAGGAAAGTGGAATAAGCACGAATCGATAATTAAAAAGAAATTGGATTTTGATAAAAATGATCAATTCGTTATCTTTTCTTCTGAGACTCGTCACGGATACGATCAGGCATGGGATGCTATCTTAAGTAACATCTAATAAACAGTTCAGGAGAAAAATCATGGAACGTACTTTCTTCATCATCAAACCAGATGCTCTTAAGCGTGGACTTGCGGGACAAATTCTTTCACGTATCGAACGCAGGGGATTTCAAATCCGAGATTTAAAAATGGTTACAGCGACAGAAGAGCTAATCAGTCAGCATTATGATCATTTGACAGATAAACCTTTCTTCCCGCAATTAGTACAATATATGACGAGCGGGCCGATGATAGCTGGCATTATAGAAGGGCCAGAAGTTATCAAATCTTGGCGAGATATGATGGGAGCTACCAATCCAGTAAACGCCCTACCTGGGACTATTCGTGGAGATTTTGCGACAGTGCCCGTTGAGGGAATTGTGGCAAATGTCGTTCATGGTTCAGATAGTGCAGAAGCAGCCGGACGTGAGATCGGTCTTTGGCTGGGAAAATAGCAGAGCAGACACCTAGTTTTCTAGGTGTTTTTCTTATGGAAAATTATCACTAAATCTGATATAATGAGGAGTAATACCCTTGTAGAGGAAGAAACATGAATTTAGAAGATTTGAAAAAACGACAGGAGAAAATTCGTAATTTCTCCATTATTGCCCACATCGACCATGGTAAATCAACCTTGGCTGACCGTATTCTTGAGAAGACAGAAACAGTTTCCAGCCGTGAAATGCAAGCCCAGTTGCTAGATAGTATGGACTTGGAACGCGAGCGTGGCATCACAATTAAACTCAACGCAATCGAACTCAACTATACAGCTAAAGATGGAGAGACATACATTTTCCACTTGATTGACACACCAGGACACGTTGACTTTACCTATGAAGTATCGCGTTCTCTTGCGGCCTGTGAGGGGGCTATTTTAGTGGTGGATGCGGCTCAAGGGATTGAAGCACAGACCTTGGCTAACGTTTACCTAGCCTTGGACAATGATTTGGAAATCTTGCCAATCATTAACAAGATTGACCTGCCAGCAGCAGACCCAGAACGTGTCCGTCAGGAAATCGAAGATGTGATTGGTTTGGATGCATCAGAAGCAGTGCCAACATCAGCTAAGGCAGGTATTGGTATCGAGGAAATCTTGGAGCAGATCGTGGAGAAGGTTCCAGCACCGACTGGTGATGTCGAAGCTCCATTGCAAGCATTGATTTTTGACTCTGTCTATGACCCTTATCGTGGGGTTATCCTCCAAGTTCGTATCGTCAATGGTGTCGTGAAGCCAGGTGATACCATCCAGATGATGAGCAATGGCAAGACCTTCGATGTAACAGAAGTCGGAATTTTCACACCAAAAGCCATTGGTCGTGATTTCCTAGCAGTTGGAGATGTTGGCTATATCGCAGCTTCTATCAAGACTGTGGCTGATACCCGTGTCGGTGATACAGTAACCTTAGCGGATAATCCAGCCAGTGAGCCACTCTCAGGCTACAAACAGTTGAACCCAATGGTCTTTGCAGGTATCTATCCAATTGATTCCAACAAGTACAATGACCTCCGTGAAGCCTTGGAAAAGCTCCAGCTCAACGATGCCAGCTTGCAGTTCGAACCTGAAACATCGCAGGCCCTCGGCTTTGGTTTCCGTTGTGGTTTCTTGGGCCTCTTGCACATGGATGTTATTCAAGAACGGATTGAGCGGGAGTTTAACATTGACCTCATCATGACAGCACCGTCGGTAGTCTACCATGTCAACATGACAGACGGTGAAATGATTGATGTAGCCAACCCATCTGAGTTCCCAGACCCAACAAAGATTGCTACTATCGAAGAACCTTACGTTAAAGCGCAAATTATGGTACCGCAGGAATACGTCGGTGCAGTCATGGAATTGGCTCAGCGGAAACGTGGTGACTTTGTGACTATGGATTATATTGATGATAACCGTGTCAATGTTATCTACCAAATTCCACTTGCGGAGATTGTCTTTGACTTCTTTGACAAGCTTAAGTCATCCACTCGTGGTTATGCCAGCTTCGACTATGAGATTTCTGAATACCGTTCATCCAAGTTGGTGAAAATGGATATTCTCCTCAATGGGGATAAGGTCGATGCTCTCAGCTTTATCGTCCACAAGGAATTTGCCTACGAACGTGGGAAAATCATCGTGGACAAACTCAAGAAAATCATCCCTCGTCAGCAATTTGAAGTACCAATCCAGGCAGCAATCGGTCAGAAAATCGTTGCCCGTAGCGACATCAAGGCCCTTCGCAAAAACGTTTTGGCCAAGTGTTATGGTGGTGACGTTTCCCGTAAACGCAAACTCTTGGAAAAACAAAAAGCTGGTAAGAAACGGATGAAAGCCATCGGCTCTGTCGAAGTTCCACAAGAAGCCTTCCTCAGCGTTCTCAGCATGGATGAAGACGATAAGAAATAAACTTGATACAAAGAAACACTCCTGCATTTTGTTGCAAGAGTGTTTTCTCTTATTTACGTTTCATTTCACCTTGTGGGTAGTAAGTCCCTTCAGGCATGTCATTGATGAAGACATGAATGGCTTCTTTTGGCGCATTAGTATTACGAGATACAACTTCGGTAACTTCACGTGCTAAGGCAATCTTTTGTTCTTCTGAGCGTCCTTCAAACAAATCAATACGTACAAACGGCATATATTTCCTCCTTTATTTTTCGTTTATTGTACCATAGTTTTTATGATTCTCCAAGGATATTTTCATAATGTATTGCAAAATATATTTATATTTTGTTATAATAATATCACGATTAACAATAAGGAGAATGATTTATGTTTAAGAAAAAAGCAACTCAGATAGTTAGCAAAACGTCAATAAAAAAATCTAGAAAGTTTCTTAATCGGAAAACAGCAGGAATAACTGGCGGTGTCCTACTTACAACATTTATCGGTTCACAATTAATGACTGCTGAGCTTCCGAAAAAAGATGACCTTTATGGACAACAGTATGTAACAGTCGTAAAACATCTTCAGGAAGCAGGTTTTAAAAATATTCAGGGGGTGGAAATTACTGATTTAGAATTTGGAAAAATAGGTGAAAGCGATCTTGTCGAACTCGTCTCTGTTGACGGAGAAGATTGGAAGGAAGGACGGGCTTTAAAAAATATCCCAATTACAATCTCCTACCATGTTCCCAAAAAAGATGCCGTTGAATTCAAACTACCAGCTTCTAAAAATTTAGCAGATGTCGAGAAAGAGCTGAAAGATTCAGGTTTTAAACAAGTCGAACTAACTCCTGTTCTGCTAGTAGAAGAAGGCAATGCGGACAAAAAAGATAAGATTGATCGCCTTCAAATCGGAAATCACACCTATCAATCCAATCATTTTTACTCTACTAGTCTCCCTGTTACATTAACCTATTTTGACGTTAGCAAAGATAACATCAAACTACCAAAAAATCTAGCAGAGGCTAAAACAAAACCAGAGCTCGAAAAACAGCTAAAAACAGCAGGATTTACAGACATCAAGTGGACTGCTGTTGCGGACAAGGATAAAGCAAAGCACGAAAAAATTCAAAAAATTAGTCTGGGTGGCGCAGAGCTTCAATTGCCCACCAAACAGGAGATTATCAGCAAAAAATCAACCCCCATTGTAATCACCTACTACGATTTCTCTAGCTTCGCTGAACTGCCATCATCCATTTCAACAAAAACAGCTGCAGATACTAAAAAATTGTTTACTGACGGTGGTTTTTCTCAAGTATCTGAAGTAGCAACAGAAACCAATGAAATTGCTAAAAATGGACAAATCATTGCGGTCGAGATTGATGGAAAATCTTTTAACGAGATGAATGATAAGGTCATCAAAAAAGATAGCAAAGTCATTATCAAATATTGGAATGCTGAAAAAGCTATTGCTGAGAAAGCACGTAAAGAGGAGGAAGAACGTCTCGCCGCCGAAGCGCAAAAAGTTGCAGAAGCAGAAGCACAAAGCCAAGTTCAGCAATTTGCTGCTACACCATCTCAAAACACATATTATCCAAATTGTAAGGCAGTTAGACAAGCAGGAGCTGCACCAATCTATCGTGGTGAACCAGGTTACGGTAGTCATTTAGACCGTGATGGAGATGGAGTTGGGTGTGAGTAAGAAAAACATTGACAGCGTTTACATCGTTTGCTATACTATCCTTAAAGGAGGGATTACTCATGGCCTATAAATACCGTATGATTTTATCGTTCCTACTCGCTGGATTATGTTTGTATCTAGTAGCAACTGTTTTTGCCAAGAGTATCTGGGAAGGACCTTTGTTTCTTGCATTTTCTTTTTACAGCCTAATATATGGTTGCGTTATGCTCTACAAGTGGAAACCAACGGCAGCTAAAATCATTTTTGAGTGTGTCGGAAATTTCTTATCATTCCCCTGGTCTTAATATCAAACAAGCTCAAAACGGGCTTGTTTTTCTATTTCCATAAGGACCATTTTATGATAAAATGGAGGGAGTGAAAATTTAAGATTGGAAAGAGAAAGTGGCTCAATTATATTATAAATATGGGACAATGAACTCAGGAAAAACCATTGAGATTTTGAAGGTTGCCCACAACTATGAAGAACAAGGAAAACCTGTTGTTATCATGACATCTGCACTTGATACTCGTGATGCCTTTGGTGTTGTATCCAGTCGTATAGGCATGCGAAGAGATGCAGTGGCGATTGACGATGATATGGATATCTTTGGTTTTATTGAAAAAATGGAACCGCGTCCTTACTGTGTTCTCATTGATGAAGCACAATTTCTTCGACGTCATCATGTCTACGCACTTGCTCGCGTAGTCGATGAATTAGATGTACCCGTTATGGCTTTCGGTCTTAAAAATGATTTCCGAAATGAACTGTTTGAAGGTTCCCAACATTTGCTCTTATTGGCTGATAAATTAGATGAAATCAAAACAATCTGCCAATATTGTTCTAAAAAAGCGACAATGGTTTTGAGAACGCAGGATGGAAAACCTACTTATGAAGGAGAACAAATCCAAATTGGTGGCAATGAAACCTACATTCCTGTCTGTCGCAAACATTATTTTTCACCAGAAATTAAAGATTTACCCTAATTTTTGAAAATGAAATGAGAAGCGGCTGTAAACCTAGCATCTATATAGAACTGAATTTGCCTATGACTCTGTGCCAATTTTCATGACTTACATATTACAGAAAGGAAATGAACACGCCCTACAAGCTAACTGGAAGTGTGTTCGGTCAAATATTTAGAAAGGAATTGAATACGGGCTACGAACTGTGCCTGTTTCATGACCTACATATTACAGAAAGGAAATGAACACGCCCTACAAGCTGTGTCAAAATAGGAATTTTGACTGTGCTTGCTTAACGGGCTTTGTATCTTAATCTTATGAACATCTACGATCAATTACAGGCGGTGGAGGACCGCTATGAGGAACTTGGTGAATTGTTGTCTGACCCTGACGTAGTCAGCGATACCAAGCGTTTTATGGAGTTGTCTAAGGAAGAAGCTGCAACTCGTGATACGGTTACAGCCTACCGTGAATATAAGACTGTACTTCAAAACATTATTGATGCAGAAGAGATGATAAAGGAATCTTCTGGTGATGCTGACTTGGAGGAAATGGCAAAGGAAGAACTCAAACAAGCTAAGGCTGATAAAGAGGCTTACGAAGAAAAGCTCAAAATCCTTCTTTTACCAAAAGACCCTAACGATGACAAAAATATCATCTTGGAAATCCGTGGTGCCGCAGGTGGTGATGAAGCTGCCCTCTTTGCTGGAGACCTTTTGACCATGTATCAAAAGTATGCAGAAGGTCAAGGCTGGCGTTTTGAAGTCATGGAGGCTTCTTACAATGGTGTCGGCGGTATCAAGGAAGTGGTTGCCATGGTCTCTGGTCAATCCGTTTATTCAAAACTCAAGTATGAATCAGGAGCTCACCGTGTCCAACGTGTCCCTGTGACAGAAAGCCAAGGTCGTGTCCACACCTCAACAGCAACCGTTCTCATCATGCCAGAAGTTGAAGAAGTGGAATACGACATCGATCCAAAAGATCTTCGTGTCGATATTTACCACGCATCTGGTGCTGGTGGACAGAACGTCAACAAAGTTGCAACTGCCGTGCGTATCGTTCACTTGCCGACCAACATCAAAGTAGAGATGCAGGAAGAACGGACCCAGCAGAAAAACCGTGAAAAGGCCATGAAGATCATCCGTGCCCGTGTTGCGGACCACTTTGCACAGATTGCCCAAGATGAGCAGGATGCAGAGCGTAAATCAACCATTGGTACTGGTGACCGTTCAGAGCGTATCCGTACTTACAACTTCCCACAAAACCGTGTGACAGACCACCGTATCGGCTTGACCTTGCAAAAGCTGGATACTATCTTGTCAGGTAAGATGGACGAAGTCGTAGATGCCCTTGTTCTCTACGATCAGACGCAAAAACTAGAAGAGCTTAACAAATAATGAATTACGCTCAATTATTTGCAGCATACGAAGAACAATTAGTCGCAATTGGTGAAGAGGCAGAATCCCTGTCCTTCACCTTTCGTGGCTTAAAGGGACTGAACTTTACGGAATTTCTCCTCCTGCTCCGTCAGGAAGTTACACCGAATGACAAAGAAGAGATTGATGCGATTTTTCAGCAACTTTCCCAGCACCGACCTGCCCAGTACATTATCGGCAAGGCTGATTTTCATGGCTTGGAGTTCACGGTAGATGAGCGAGTCTTGATTCCAAGACCTGAAACGGAAGAATTAGTCGATTTGATTTTGCAGGAAAATAGCAGAGCAGGTTTGCGAATCTTAGACATCGGTACAGGAAGCGGTGCCATAGCTATTTCCCTTGCAAAAGATAGACCTGATTGGGAAGTGGTAGCGGTTGACATTTCAAAGGATGCCCTAGCAGTGGCTCAGGAAAACGCAAGAACCAATCAGGTCTCAGTTCACTTTTTAGAATCGGATGTCTTGCAAGCTGTGACAGGTCAGTATGACCTCATTGTTTCCAATCCGCCTTACATCTCACCAGATGACACAGATGAAGTTGGACTCAATGTATTGACTTCTGAGCCACATCTGGCCTTATTTGCGGAAGAAGATGGCATGGCTATTTATAGACAAATTGCGGAGCAAGCAGGGGCATTTTTGAAGAAAAATGGAAAACTCTACTTTGAAATTGGATATAAACAAGGGCAAGACCTAACCGACTTACTCGCTCTGCATTTCCCCAAAAAGCGAATTCGAGTCCTCAAAGACCAATTTGGTCAAGATAGAAAGGTTGTCGCGGATGACAATGGATAAACTCCGAACAATTCTTGAAAATGGTGGTGCTGTTATCCTTCCAACTGAAACAGTCTATGGGCTTTTTTCCCAAGCCTTGAATGAAGATGCAGTCAATCGCGTCTATCAGTTGAAACAGCGTCCGAGGGACAAGGCAATGAACTTAAATGTCTCAAATCTGAACGATATTTATTTTTTCAGTCAAAATCCACCCCATTATCTGGAAAAACTGTATAATAGATTTATGCCAGGACCACTAACGATTATCCTGAAAGCGAACGATAATGTTCCTTTTTGGGTTAATTCTGGACTGGATACTGTTGGATTTCGTCTCCCCAATCACGAACAAACCTTGCGTTTGATTTCAGAGACTGGCCCACTTATTGGGCCGTCCGCCAATATTTCAGGAAACGAAAGTGGCAAGAAGTTTTCGGATATCCAGGCACAATTTTCAGTTAATTTGCCTGGCATTGAGGATGACCAAGCTCTAACAGGTATTGATTCAACGATTTTGGACCTTTCTGGACAGAAAGCGCGGATTTTGCGCCAAGGTGCTATCAGCCGCGAAGAGATTCAGAAAGCCATTCCCGAAATAGAATTTGAGGTAGTTTTATGATTCGTCCCATTGAGAAAGGTGACTTGGTAGTCATCCGAGAAATCAATGCTCAATCCTTAGGGTATGATTGTTCATTAGAACAAACTGAGCGACAGTTTTTTAGATGCACGAGCACATTGGGGCATATCTTGTTGGTCTATATAGATGACATAAGTGGCGCAGTGCAAGGTTATATTCACGCACAGGTCTATGAAAGTCTCTATTCAGATACAGGTCTCAATATTCTCGGACTAGCTGTTTTGCCTAGTCATCAAGGACAAGGGATTGGAGCAAGTCTGCTGAAAGCCGTTGAGCAAATTGCACAGAAAGAGGACTACCATTTTATTCGCCTCAATTCTGCTGAAAGTCGTCTCCAAGCCCATCTTTTCTACGAAAAGAATGGCTATCACTCCGATAAAATGCAGAAGCGTTTTATCAAGCACATTTAGCCCAATACAAAGGAGTACCGTACATGATTTTTGACAAAGTTAACTACAAAGAATTTGATAAAGAAGTTTGGGAAGCTATCCAAGCTGAAGAAAAACGCCAACAAAATAATATCGAATTGATTGCGTCTGAAAACGTTGTTTCTAAAGCTGTTATGGCAGCTCAAGGTTCTATTTTGACCAATAAATACGCAGAAGGTTACCCAGGTCGTCGTTACTATGGCGGTACGGAATGCGTTGACGTAGTTGAAAGTTTAGCTATTGAACGTGCTAAAGAAATATTCGGTGCAAAATTTGCTAACGTTCAGCCACACTCAGGAAGTCAGGCCAATTGTGCTGCCTACATGGCCTTGATTGAGCCAGGAGACACTGTTATGGGAATGGACTTAGCTGCAGGTGGTCACTTGACTCACGGTGCATCCGTTAGCTTCTCGGGTCAAACTTATAACTTTGTCGCTTACAATGTTGACGAAGAAACTGGCTTGCTTGATTACGATGCAATTTTAAAACAGGCAAAAGAAGTACAGCCAAAATTGATTGTAGCAGGTGCTTCAGCCTATGCACGTACAATTGACTTTGCTAAATTCCGTGAAATTGCAGATGCAGTTGGTGCCAAACTGATGGTAGATATGGCTCATATTGCTGGTCTTGTAGCTGCTGGTCTCCATCCAAACCCAGTTCCTCACGCTCATATCACAACAACAACAACTCACAAAACACTTCGTGGACCTCGTGGTGGTTTGATTTTGACCAATGATGAAGAGCTCATCAAAAAAATCAACTCAGCTATCTTCCCAGGCATCCAAGGTGGTCCATTAGAGCATGTTATTGCTGCAAAAGCCGTATCTTTCAAAGAAGTTTTGGACCCAGATTTCAAAGACTATGCTCAAAAAGTGATTGAAAACAGCAAGGCCATGGCCGAAGTCTTCCTTGCAAACCCTAACTTTAAAGTCATCACAGGTGGAACAGACAACCATCTCTTCCTCGTTGACGTGACCAAAGTTGTTGAAAATGGTAAAGTTGCTCAGCATCTCTTGGATGAAGTAAATATTACTCTCAATAAAAACTCAATTCCTTACGAAAAACTCTCACCATTCAAAACAAGCGGTATCCGTATTGGCTCTGCGGCCATTACTGCTCGCGGTTTTGGAGTAGAGGAAGCTCGCAAGGTTGCACAACTAACTATCAAAGCACTTGAAAATGCAGAAAATGAAACCGCTCTTGAGGAAGTCCGTCAAGAAGTGCGTGCTTTGACAGATCAATTCCCACTTTACGAAGGTTTATAATGGATATATTTGTAAAAAAAGCCATCATACATCAATTTAGTCCTGATGATACAGAGCTGGTCCTTGCCGACCAGCTTTTGACTGTTAGCCCCAAAATAGAAGAATATTTGCGTAAAAAGATTGAACGTGTCTTTTCTGATGAAGCAAAAACAGGACAATTTAACCCCGACAATCCTTTTCTTGACTATTTAGATGGCGACCTACTGACCAACTCTGTCAAGATTGCTAATCTCTGGAAAGAGGAATTCTCCATTTCAGAAAATCTCAAGACCAATGATTTAATCTTTATTGAGTTTGAACGAAATGGTGTGGAGCATTTCGCCTTTCTAAGAATTGCCTTACGTGAAAATCTCGCCCATGTTGGTCTGGAAAGTGGAAGTCCTTTAAAAATCACCCAGAACAATTTACCTGGAGCGGGTTCAGCACCTGATGAAGCCTTGATTGTCAATCTTCAAACGCGGAAGTATCATTTGATTGAGAAAAGAATCAAACACAATGGAGCCTTCCTCAATTATTTCTCAGATAATCTTCTGCAAGTTACACCAGCTATTTCTGCAAAAAAATCAATCAAAGCAGTAGAGCAAACTGCACAGAAGATTGCTGACAATTTCCATCAAGGCGATTTTCAATTTCAATCGAAAGTCAAGTCAGCTATTTTCAACAATTTGGAAGAAGATAACGAGCTTTCACCTGAAAAATTGGCTGATCAGTTATTCGACAACAACCTGACCGCTCGTTTAAATTTCGTCGATCAACTGAAAGAGGTCATACCTGATAAGATTTCCTTCGATGAAATTGATAGTAGCCGTCAACTTAAGAAATTTGAAAATCAGAAGCTATCTTTATCAAACGGAATTGAGTTGATTGTGCCAAATGCAATCTATGAGGATGCAGAATCGGTTGAGTTTATTCAAAATGACAACGGGACCTATTCTATTCTTATCAAAAATATTGAAGACATAAAGAGCAAGTAAATGAAAAAACTGATACGTACGCTGATACTTCTTTTGCTGATTTTTCTCGGTTACAAATTTTATCAAACCTACAGTGCAGTCAAGCAAGTGATGACCTATCAAACTATGGTACAAGAAGTATTGGCAGAAAACGACACACCAGCTAATGAAGAACTAGTCCTAGCAATGATTTACACAGAAACCAAGGGACTAGAAGCAGATGTCATGCAATCAAGTGAGTCCGCTACTGGCTATGCTAACACCATCACGGATAGTAGAGAGAGTATCAGGCAAGGAATTATCTACCTGACAGAAAACCTACGGTTGGCTGAGGAAAAAGGAGTAGAGGTTTGGACAGCAGTTCAGGCGTATAATTTCGGTCCAGCCTATATTGACTATATTGCTGAGCATGGTGGAGAACATACACTTTCTTTAGCGAAAGAATACTCCAGAACAGTAGTAGCACCAAGCTTAGGGAATACTACAGAAGAAACGTATACCTATTTTCATCCTTTGGCTTTGCTAAATGGTGGGAAGTTATATGTAAATGGTGGAAATATCTACTATGCTAGACAGGTTCGTTTTAATATGCACCTGATGCGCCTCATTAATTTATTTTAATACCTATCAAACTCATCGGAAATCTGATGAGTTTTTTTAACTACAGCATTTTTACAAACTAGGTAAAATTGTAGTATAATAAAGAGAATAGGAGACAGAGTGATGAAACGAAATGTATTGATTACAGGTGCAAGTAGTGGCATTGGCAAAGCAATCGCTTATGTGTTTGCTGCTAATGGTGATAATATCATCATTACAGGACGAAGATTGGACAAACTAGAAGAAATTAAGCAAGATATTGAAAAGCAATACCATGTTCAGGTATCAGTTCGTTCATTTGATGTTACAAATATGGAACAAACGATTGTAAATTGTCAAAAAATCTTAGAAGAAGTTGGACAAATTCATATTTTGGTAAACAATGCTGGCCTGGCATTGGGATTGGACAAATTCCAAGACTATGATTTGACTGACATGATGACAATGATTGATACCAATATTAAAGGATTACTAACTGTAACACGTCAGTTATTGCCACAAATGGTTGAAAATAATGAGGGTCATATTATCAATATTGGATCAACAGCCGGTATTTACGCCTATGCAGGAGCTGCTGTCTATGCTGCAACCAAATCAGCTGTCAAGGTGCTTTCAGACGGGATCCGTATTGACACGATTGATAAAAATATCAAGGTAACTACGTTACAACCCGGTATCGTTGAGACTGATTTTAGCCAAGTTCGTTTTCATGGAGATAAAGAGAGAGCAGCGACAGTCTATCAAGGAATCGATGCTCTTCAAGCAAATGATATTGCCAACTGTACGCTATTTGTTGCAAATCAACCTGCACACGTGCAGATTTCTGATATGACCATTATGGCAACCAAGCAGGCAACTGGCTTTACTATTCATAGGGATTAGAGGGGAGATAGCTAGAATGAAAAGAAAATATTTAGCACTCGCTCTTGGCTTGCTCACTATCATGTCGCTTTCTGCCTGTCAAACTGAAAAGAAGGGCAGTTCCGCAAGTACCTCAACTGCTGATACCCAGGTTTCTAATGCCAATACAAGCACTTCATCAACAATCCAACGTGAGATTTCTCTTAGTTCTATGGATATAGATGCTCTAATGCAAGGCAATTACGATAGTATACTAGGCACCTGGCAAAATAGTCAAGGAAATTCACTAGTCTTCAATAGCAAAGGATTAGTAGCAGATAGCCAGTCCTTACTTGGCCGCGGAAAAATAACTGACGGAATTTTTGAAACAGGCTATGTAGACACAACGATTGGCGATGTAACACTATTAATGATTCCCAAAGGAACACAAGCAAATACAACTGAGACAGACACTACTGACTCTACGCGCGATAGAATGATTGTAATAAGCCAAGAAACAGCGGCAGACGTGGTAGATGTCTATTATCGCTTGACCAATTCAGCCACTAGCGGTATAGACCCATTAAAAAATACTGAAACGGGCGTCCAGTTGGATAGTGGACCCAAAACGATTGATTATGCCAACTCAATTTTAGGCGAAAACAATTGGCGCGTCATCGAAGGTAACTACACGCGCACCGAATCTATTCCTTATAATATTTTGGAAGGTGATGATAATGCCCGTTACACTATTTACCAAAACGGTGTCATTATCAATGCAGATTATCAAATTGTTTATCAACCATAATGATTCTCTAGTTGGTTAGACATGACATTCACATTCAGATGTCCAATACAGAAAATCATCCTGATCGCCAGTTTCGAGTCGTTGTAAAACTAAAAGATAATCGTAAAAATGATAGTCGGTAATTTACCAACCTAACCATTTTCTACTTAACACGGAGCTGTGCCCTCCGTTTTTGTTCTTCAATAATACTTAAAAAGGCTGCAAACTCCCTATCCAGGCGATGTTGGTAGGCCTTATTTTTTATTGTAAGGTCTTCAAGGAACACTGGATAGGTTCCTTTTTTATACAATTCTCCTTGAAAGAAGAAGCGGTCCGATAATTTATCAACTGAAACAAGCGAAGAACGCCAGCGGCTTTTACGAGAATGAGAAGGTTTCCAAGATATTTTTAATTGCTTCTCATAAAAGTACCAGCCCATAATATAGATTTTAGTAATCTGATTTCGTTTTCTGTCTTGATAGAAACAAGGAACTGCATAAACATTTCCATGCTTTGTTTGCAAAAAAGGATGGAAATCTTTTATCTTTTCGTATTCTTCCTTTGGAATAAGGGTTAATTGATTATCCTTAATAACCTTTTTCTCATCAATAGTATACGAATAACGGTAGGGGTCATAAATGGTTGACTGCCCACGCACTCTATAACGCTCTGCCATTTCCTTAAAAATAGGTAGACGTCCATAACCATCCATCAGACTAGATATACTAAGCCCTCGTCGATTATTATTTTTCTTCACACCAAGAATCTGGCAGGTAGGCCAATAATTGATAGGAATGGCTCCTAATCCGACCAGAAGACCGGCGCTGTCAAAATGACTGGCAAAGCGTACCTCACGAGTGTGACCAGTCTCATTTTTCAAATCAACAAATACAGGTTGCTTGTCCTGTTCAAAAACAATTATATAATTTCCAGAAGACTCCGTATTTTCTCTAATTGGAACGGTGTAGAAGTGGTGAAAATTTGGTAATTCTAGTAACTTTCCAAGTGTTGATGTTTTCATAACACAAGTATAACAAAAAATATTTTTCAAATCCATAAAAAGGTTTAATTTGTTAAACAAAAATAAAAAGAAGCTGGGAAAGACATCCATAACGACTTTCCCACTCCCACCGTTTATTCAAGGATAGGTGCTAATTGTCTTATCTACCGAATCTTCCAAAGCCTGACGCGATTCTTCTGATAAACGCAAATCTGCAAGGGTTTGTTCTGAAAAATAGTAGGGATTTAGACTATCTACAAATGCAGAAATTGAAATGATAGCTTTCTCCAATATCAGAGATTTTTCAGTATAAGAAAAGGGAATAGCAGACCAATCATCACTCTCAAACATTTCTAAAATATCTTTTTGAACTTGAATTTCAGCCTCATTTTTAGCTGAAACTAGGATTGTTTTTAGTGTAGTACGAAAACTCTCCTTGTCTTGCACCAAGTCTTCCAAGGTCAGCAAGCTTTCATCTGCCTTCTCATAAAAAATATCTAATTCCGTCTCTGACGAAGTAGTCACATGGAGCCAGTCAGCCTTGATACTGGTTTTCATTACTGCATAGGCAGAAGTATTTTCAAAGGGACTGCTACGCGTTTGAGGATAAAGAACAATCCACTCTTTCTAGAATAGATTGTCAGGTTTAGCTATTTTCAGTTCCTCCTCAGAAGCTGTACCAATCCGCTGGCTAATAGCAGTAGTGTCATCTTGCTGATAGAATCCAATGATACGCGGATTTTGCGGACCACCTATGGCATCAATTTTTGTTCCTAGATCATTAATAATGCGTATGTTCAAGGAATGCCACTGCTCATTTAATAGTCTATTTTGCTCTTTTTCGAGCCAGTAGATTCCGATACAAGATAGTCCAGTGGCAATAAGCAAGACAAGTAACAGCACTTTCGAGTATTTCAGCACAGCCATCACACCTTTCTAAAATGTTTTCAGTCACATATTATCATATAAAAATATCAAAAGCAACTATTTTGAGGTACCGCATTAAACGGTTACGCTAGTATATAAATTCTAAGTTTACGACAGGAATGTTTAATGATAAAATATAGGTAAATTCGAACTCATAATTTAATAGGTGTAGATACAACACCGTTGGAGGATACTATGGATGAACAAAATCAATTCAATTGGGTAAACTTTTATAAGGAATTTGCTTGGAAATTAGTAGACTATAAAGATAATAGAGCAGAGCTGGTTGAAAAAGTAAAAGCTATCTATACCAAAACAAAGATACATATGCCCACGTTAGAAAAGGACAATCAACTGATAGATATTGATCCTTTTACGATATTTGGACTCTTCAATAAGAAAATAACAGAAGAGAATCGCATCAAAATTCTGACAGCTATAGCAGAATTATTCCACCTCCAAGCGGAAATCCCATCCTCTTTTGAAAGCATACCAGTACTGAATAATCAGAATGCGACTTTCTATTACTTCATCGGAGATCGTGATGAGAAAGATATTGATGACTTATGGGAACTTTTCATTGCTGCTTTGACCTATAGCAAGGAGCCTACGGCTGAGAAGAAAGAAAAATTTTCACACTATTTTGATTTGGCTATAAACAAGAAAGGAAATGGTAACAGCAAGATTACGATGGCCTTGTATTGGATTGCTCCTGACTTTTTCTTGAACTTAGATAGGCAAAATGAAGCGTATGTGTATGAGTCTGGGGAGATTCCAACTGACATTGTCCAAAAATTGCCAAAGATGAAGTCAAAAATTTCTGCCGATGAGTATTCTTATATTTCAGATTCCATACTTCAATATTTAAACAGTGCAGAGAGCAAACTGAAAGATTTTAAAGAATTATCATCCATGGCTTGGAAATACTCTAAACAGATCAATCAAGAAGAGAAGGAAAGAAGTGCTAGAGCAATTTCTCCACTGGCTGATGAAGCTGATACTGGAAACGAGATAGGTGGAGAAGAGGTAGTAGAAGATAGCTATACGAAAAATCACTTCCTATCAGAAGTCTATATGACAGAAGAAGAGTATGATAAATTAACCTCCATACTCCAAATGAAAAAGAATATCATCTTACAAGGAGCTCCAGGAGTTGGAAAGACGTTTGTTGCAGAACGCCTAGCATTTTCATTAATGGGTAAACCAGATTTAGAAAGGGTCAGGACAATTCAGTTTCACCAAAGCTATTCCTACGAGGACTTCATCATGGGCTTTAGACCTTCGACAAGTGGCTTTGAGCTGAGAAGAGGGGCATTCTATACTTTCTGCAAAAAAGCAGAGTCTGACAAGAGTCATGATTATTTCTTTATTATTGATGAAATAAACAGGGGAAATTTGAGCAAAATTTTTGGTGAACTGTTTATGCTGATAGAAAATGACAAACGAGGCAAGTCTTTACAGCTCCTCTACTCGGATGAGCAATTCTCAATTCCAGAAAATCTATATATCATCGGCATGATGAATACCGCAGATAGGAGTTTAGCCCTACTTGATTATGCACTGAGACGTCGCTTTGCCTTCTTTGACATTAAGCCAGGTTTTTCAACTGCGGGATTCAAATATTATCAAACAAATCTGAAAAACGAAAAATTCGATAGACTCATTTCCTGTGTAGAAAAGCTAAATCAGGCCATTTCAACAGAGGAAGTACTGGGAGATAGCTTCTGTATTGGGCATAGTTACTTCTGCGGTTTATCGGCAGAAGTACTGGACCAAGGTTTGCTAGAAGCCATTGTTGAATATGAACTGATTCCCCTCTTGAAAGAATATTGGTTTGATGAACCGACAAAAATTCATGATTGGAGTAGTAAGTTAAGGAGTACCATCCAGTGATACCTGTCCAAAATATCTACTATATGCTATCCTACGCATTCAAAATCCTTCATAAGCAGGAATATAAACGGATCGCTACTGAAGAATTTAAAAATGCTGCAGATCTACTGGCGGAAATAATGATCATTAGCCTCTCGATACAGGTGAAAAGAGGACTTGGTCGAGAGTATCGTTCTCAAACCGAGTCACTCTCGGCACTTAAAGGTAAAATACATATCGCTGAATCTTTAACACCTCCGAATTGGCGTAGAAAACAACTTGTTTGCCAATACGATGATTTTTCTCTTGACAGTACAATGAATCGCATTATCAAAGCAAGCATTGAGATACTGCTAAAAGCTGATATAAGCAGGGACAGGAAAAAGAAATTGAGAAAACTCTTAGTTTTCTTTGGAGAAGTCTCAAAAATTAATCTACACTCAATCAATTGGAATTTACAATATAATCGAAACAATCAATCGTATCAATTACTAATGTCAATCTGCTATTTGGTAGTGAATGGATTAATTCATACAGAGAGGGAGGGGAATAAGAAATTGATGAATTTTCTTGATGAGCGGAGGGAATCCTTGCTATATGAGAAGTTCATTCTTGGATATTATAAAAAGCATTATCCCCAAATACAGGTTACCGCCTCTCAGATACCTTGGGCACTAGATGATGGTTTTGGAGAAATGCTCCCCATCATGCAGAGTGATATTTACCTCAAATATAAAGATACTATATTGATTATTGATGCTAAATATTATTCTAGTAACACACAGATTCGCTTTGATAAGCGCACACTCCATTCAAATAATCTATACCAGATTTTTACCTATGTGAAAAATCAGGCTTATCGCCTGTCAGATACAAACGATACAGTAGCGGGAATGCTTCTATACGCTAAAACCGATATAGATATTCAACCTAATCAGGTCTACCAAATGCATGGAAACCAGATTAGTGTCAAAAATTTGGACTTAAACCTGCAGTTTGCAAGTATTGCTGAACAACTGGATGACATCATTACATCGCATTTTCTATCCCCTCCAAAACGGTACTAGTTAGAGTTTTAAGCTAGAAAACAAAAGGCCTTAGTTAGCATATAAATACTAGCTAAAGCCTTTTTTGTACATTTATTCTTATTGCAGAGTTTTTATCATTAACAGAATGATCTCTTCCAGTTCTTCACGTTTCTTTATCGGAAGTTTGTTTAACTCGTTCAAAACATTGTAATTTGTGGTTGAATCTACTACCTGGAAAAAATCAGACACTTCAATTTCAAGAGCAGAAATGATTTTTTCAAGTGTATCAACTTTTATATTCGAACCTTTTGTCTCGAGATTGGAAATATAGTCTATTCCGACCTCTGCTTTTTCACTTAACAGTTGTTGACTCAGATTTTTCTCTTTTCGTAATTGTCGAACACGTGTACCGATATATTGTTTTAATGTCATTTGTTTTCACTTCCTCACTACTATATAAATGATACGAGGAAATGAAATCAAATATAACTAGTTTTTATACTAAAAATAATAAATAAATTAGTCTACAGACTAATTTTATATGCTATAATAGTCTTAAACAAATATTTTTTGTTTACATTAAAAAAAGGGGAATCATATGAGAACACAAAGAAAAGTTGTAAATTCACTTGCTTTAACCATCGCCCTTGGAGCATCTGCTACAAATCTTCAGGTAAAAGCTGACGAAGTGGTTACTCCAGTGGCTGAATCCGCTGAAACAGTCGTAACAGCAACACCAACTACTATTTCTGCTGAACAAGTGGAACAAGCACAAGAAGTCGCAACAGCAGACGCACAAGCTGTTGAAGCACAAACATCTGTCGATACAGCAGCTCGCCAAACGCTTGTGACTGAAACTCAAGCAGTAGAAACATTGACTGAAGCCGTAGCACAAGCATCTACAGCACAAGAAGCTCTTCCAGCAGCTGAAGCTGAAGTGGCTACTCAAACAGAAGCTGTAGCACAAGCTCAAACGGCTGTCGATACAGCTCAAGAAGTTGTAGACTCAGCGAATGCTGAAGTAGCAACAGCACAAGCATCTGCTGACACAGCAAATGCAGTTGAAGCTCAAGCATCAGCGACTTTGGAAGAAGCGAAAGCACAACCAGTAGTAACTGCTGAAAGTGTAGATGCTCAAATTGCTGAAACTAAGAGCACTATTTCTGAAAAAGAAGCTGAAGTAGCTAAAACAGCCGTAGAAATTGCCGCAACTGACGGTAAAATTGCAACGGCACAAGAAGCTGTTGATAACTACAAACCAACAACCGATACTGAAACAGTAGCATCAAGTAATTATGTTGAAGCAACAGGTGCTGACCGTGATATGGAAGACATTATCCGTGAAACATTCCCTGACGCAAATCCAGCTGATTACGCACGTCAATTTGAAACCGTCATTTTCGATGGTGAAGACACCAAAACAGTTGAATTAACAGCTAAACAAGCTAAAGAATTGGCTGAAACAGGTTCATTCACTTACACATTTGATGCGAAAGCAGTATCAGAAGAAGTGGTGAATATCATTAACGAATTGCGTCGTATCAACGGTATTACATTGACACCACGATATGGTATGACTCAAGAAGATATCGCGTTGAAAGTAACCGATAGTTTTGTAGACTTTGCAACCACACGAGCGCAAGAATTGGCAACCGATTTTTCACACAATAGTACATTAACTGACACTACCAATGGATATGATATCAATAAATTGGGCGAATCAATCGCAAAAGATAATTACAGTTTCGTGAGCGCCACTAATAACACATCAAAAGCTCTATCACACTCTGAATTAGCATATAACTTGGTACTTGGATGGTTTAGTGAATATAGTAATATGCGCGTGACATTCGGTCACCGTAATCATCTGTTAAGTGATGCTACCGGGAATTTGGCTGTCGGTATGGCAACCGACGGAACAAGTCAATATTTTGCGCTTTTATCTGATAATGATGCCCGCACTATTCTTTTCCAACAATCCACAGTAGATGGTAAGTTGACACAAACTTACAACGGTGAGCGTTTGAAATTCTTGCCAAAACGTACATTTAATTATGTCACAACTACAGTGGTAGACAATAGCCAAGCGCTTAAAGACGCAGTCGTTGCCCTTGAAGCTGAGAAATCAGCCTTGCTTGCGCAACAGTCACTTGCATCTGACGCATTGAATCAAGCAGTATCCGCTCTTGCTACATTGGAGCAAGCTAAGACTGACATTACCCTTGCAAATGCAAAACGTACTGCGGCAATTGCAGAAGCACAAATGGCATTTGACAATGCAAGTGCAACGGCTAAAACAGCAAACGCTACCTTGCGTCAAGCTCTCGCATCACAAGAAGAAGCTCTTGCAAACTTGGAAACAGCTAAGGGTGAACTTGCAGATGTACAAGCTGACTTGGCAACAGCTAAGGCTAAAGTTGCTGAATTGAAATCATTGCTTGCAAATCAAGACCAATTGCTTGCTGATTTGGAAGCTGCTAAGGTGCGCCTAAGCGACGCCGAAGTGGCTAAGGGTGAGTCAAGCGCATTGCTCTCTGAATTGGTAGCGAAAGCTGAAGCATCACAAGCTAAGGCAGACCGCCTTGCAACCTTGTTTGCCTTGCAAGAAGAATTCAACACAGTGATTACTGAAGATGAAGTAACAGCAACACCAAAAGATGCACCAACAGCACCAGTATTGCCATCAGTAGACTTCAATGATTTGTTCAGCAAACCATCAGAAGAACCACAAACAACTGTGGGAGTACCGAAAGATGGTGATAAAGGTCAAGATTTGAATGTTATTGACAATGTTGATAATGAAAAGACAGTTGTCGCTCCGACAGTTTATAAGCCACAGGCAGGAATTACTGTTCAACAAACTGCCACTGGAGAAAAAGTAACTTATTCACGTGTTGAACGTGCTCATACATTGCCAAATACAGGCTCAGAGGATAATATTGTTTTGATGGGCATTGGAGTTGTCTTAGCTGGTCTAGGTCTTGCAGGAGCAAGAAGACGTAGACATGGATAAAATGGAACTGATTTACAATATTGTGAGTGTGAGGAGATAAATTTATGAATACCTATTCTAAAGAAGAACTCATGGAAATGTTGGGGTATAGTTTTCAAGTTCTGAAAGCCGTAAAAGATTTAGACGATGCTATTTTAAGGGTGCAAGATAGAGCAGCTAATAAAATTACAGGAAATTATATAAAGCTTCGTTCTTGGTATAACAAAGCTCTTGCAATTTTTATTTTATTTTGTATTGTATTAGGTGCTCTCCAAGGAAAATATGCACTTGGGATGCAAACAATCCAATTACTTGAAACAGCAAAGATTAGGTCATCTATTGATTCATTATTCTAAGTAATGTGGTGAAACAGAATTTTGAACTTCTTAAGATTAGATAAAACAATTGAATTTAAAATTAAGAGATAGTGAATAATAAGCATCACTATCTCTTTTTGCTACGAGTAACAGATAAAAAAAGAAGCCCAACCTTGAGCTTCATTTGGAGACAATTTGGAGACAGTTCAAACCAATTTATCTCATTTAAATGCTTTGTATAGGAGTTAGAATGCTGTTAAATCAAGGATTCTTAGCCAAAGTTACTCTTATATATTATTCCCACTCAATTGAAACAGGTATCCTCCTATCCCTTGTGGGACAAGGGATTAGAAGTAGTATATACATCAAAGGGGGGTGTTTTAGGGGGGATTGATTTTTTCATATGTTGGTTTCCATTAAATTTTACTCTAGTTTCATGTGCAGTTTGTATGTTAATTGCATTAGTGAGTAACTGGGCTATCTCTTTATCAGCACCACTGTACAAGTGAGCATAGTGACGCAAAGTTATCTCAGGACTTGAATGTCCTAATCTCTTTGAAAGCGCAAGAATAGAAGCTTTTAACTCATTTAAAACATAGCTTGCATGACTATGTCTTAGACCTTTAGGTTGAATCCTACGAACGCCCGCAAGCTCTGCATATCTATTTAATATTCGATTTATTGTTGACTTTATCATAGGGTAACCATCGTAAGTAAATATAAAGTCATTTTCTTTACCAAGTCCTATTTGAGTTTGTATTTCTCGCCATTGTCTCAATATACTGACAGTTGTATCATCTAATTCAATGATTCTTTTGCCATCATCTGTTTTTGTATATTCTTTTCTAATGTATTTTTTTCTTGATTGAACCTCAAGCATGTGGTGGATGCGTAATTGTTGTTGCTCAAATGCAATATCACTCCAAAACAAAGCAGTTCCTTCATTAACTCGAATACCAGTCGTATAATATAAATATAGCATTACAAAACACAAATGTTCATATACATCATCTAGGCATATTTGTTGCAAGACTAACTCGAATTCCGTCCTTGTCCAATAAGGGACAATTTGCTTTCCTTTCGGAATTGCCTTTACTTTTTTTGAAATATTGTATTCAAGAAAATTTCTTTCGACAGCTTTATCAAGTGTTTTACGAAACATACCAAAAACTAGGGAAGCATATGATTGACTGTAACCTGAGCCTCCATTGTTTTCGTCTGTCAGTAGCCAAATCTTAAAATTATCAACATCGGTCACGCTTATTTCACGTAGTTTTATATCACCAAATTTTTCAATAATCAGTTGTAAAGCTGGATATCTAGTATTAAACGTTGAGGTCTCGACATATGAACGATAGTAAGGAATATATACTGTGTCCATAAATTCTCGATACTTCATATGATAAAAAGAATAGCCATCTGCTTTATGGTACTCTCTTTTTATCCTAGTAACTTCTTTATGCGCTTGAAGTGCTGATGTAAAGATATTCCCGAATCTATCTTTTGATTTTTTCCTCCTTATCCTTTCACCTGTTACTTTATCAGTACCTAACTCAATCTGATAAAAAAATTTACCTGATTTTAGGTCTTTATAAACACCTGGGTACTTAGTTTTTTGTTGGGTTTTGTTTGCCATTCTCTTCTGTCTCCTCTGAAATTTTTACTCCAATTAACGATTCGACAGCAGAAGCTGGAACAATACCAAGTCTCTTGTTATTATACAAATAATAACCTTGATTGACAAGATTCAGCTTTACTTGTTTGATAATTCCTGTGGCTTGATATTTTGTAAAACCCATCTTCATCAAATGGGATTTTTCAATCATTCTGTCTGTCATCATCTTCCTCCTTTGAAATTTTGAGAGTCATTTCTTTGTACTTGTTATAAACATCTGAATTAAATTCAATTTTGTCTTTTTCGGGCTCATAGTAAGGATTGTCTATTCGCTCATATTCTACATATTTATTTTTTTCGTTATCGAATTTGTATGTAATAATAGCTTTATCAGTTACTTCTTGGAGCAGTGTAATCCGTCTAATGAGCTGAATCACAGTATCAATTTTCTTATCAAAACCAACTTGTTTACTGATTGATTCATAAAATTGAAAAGGTGAAAATGGGGTGTTTATTATTATTGTAGTTGCGATGATTGGTTTATCAAAGAAACGGCTGGAAGCAGTAGCATCAGCATTAAATGGGTCAATGATAAGTAAGAAATCAGCGTAATTAAAATTACCTCCCCGACCTGGTCTGATTTCCTCGATAATTATAGTCTCTTGTGAAGCGACATTTTGAAATGGGTCACGTGAAGAACCCGTTGTATAAAATGGTTTTCCAAGCGACTTTGCAAAGTGTTTACATAATCTTGATTTTCCAGTTCCTGATGGCCCATAAAGCCAAATAATTTCTCTCTTAAACCCATTTTTTAGTGCATTTTCTTTCCAATTTTCAAAATCAATTTCTGTTCGTCTTTTCTTAGCTTTTGAAAATTCTCTATCGTATTTCACAAGTGTATATCCATCAACCTCTTTAATTGCTTCGTCGAATGTTATATCTCCAGCGATTATTTTATTTATGAGATTTCGGACAACATTGATTGTTTTTTCTTTTCTAGAGTTAGAGTGGATTTTTGACTCAATACTCTCGATTCTTTCAGCATAGTCAAAATTTGCGATAACTTCATCTACTGGATATTGATATTTCTCACTTGCATCTTCAGTACGATGAATTAAGTAAGAATAAGCATTATTTACTTTACCTCTCCATGCTTCGAAGAAGTTCGGTTGAACTACAAATCCATTATGTGAAAGCTTGTTGATGATTGAATTTAACCAGACGGCATTTTTGAATCTGACGATAATATGATAGTGTGGTTCTGAATCAATATCTTTATCGTGTATGATACCTGCAATTTCAAACGGATTCAGTGTTTCTTGAAATAATTTGATTATTTCTTGCAAATTCTTAATTGAGAGGCTTTCTACTGTTGAACAGAACATATAAGCAGTATGTCGAATTGAGGGTACCTTTTCTGACATTTTTCTCTTTTTCTTCATTTTATTCCTTTCAAATCTTGACAATGACAATGTAATTCATGCTGTCTATAACAAGCCCAGACAGCATGAATTTCTAGAGCAGATATTACTCTTGACAATGACAAAATAAAAATTTGGATAATTTAATCGCTATGTTTCGTCAGTGCAAATCTTCAATAAATGTTCTTACGAAATGCAC
Source organism: Streptococcus sp. 2021WUSS126 (assembly GCF_044427255.1). Taxonomy (NCBI): domain Bacteria; kingdom Bacillati; phylum Bacillota; class Bacilli; order Lactobacillales; family Streptococcaceae; genus Streptococcus; species Streptococcus sp. 2021WUSS126. The sequence goes on from NZ_JAOTGI010000003.1 coordinate 116,940, forward strand.
AATTGAAATAGAATTTTAGAGGAAATATGATAAATTTTTCGTTATTTTTCTCAATAATGTATGCTAATTCTTGTATAAACTAGAACGATAGAAAAATTGATTACTTGTTAAGTGATACTGCTCAATAGCTATCCTTTGCTCTTGTTGATGCTGATTTTCTTAAGAACTATGATTTCATTCATCTGTCTTGCAGGCTTCAACAGACTACATTCAATCACAGTTCTTAAAAGAAATTATCAGCAAAACAACAAATCGAGCAACGATAGATTGAGTGTTTCACTTAAGTACAAGCAATCAATTTTTATCGGTTTCTAGAGTTATTTTAAAGAATTAGTCATATATTAACTGAGAAAGCCAATATAAAAATCGAAAAATAGGGTTATCATCTTTCCAATCGTCAAATTCTTTTTCTGCTTTGCGCTTATCTCGTTCAAGAACACGTATTTCTTGATTCACACTTGCACGTTCTCTAATAGCGTTTGAAATATCTTTCTCAACTTTTTCTTTGTCACTGAGTAATCGATTTAACTCTGCATTTCTAGAAGTTAATACTGACTCTGTTCTTTTTAAATCAGCTTTTGTATTTTCAAGTTGCTCATTGTACAGATTTTCTTGTAGTCGTAAAACAGAAGAAGTATCACAATATTCACCAGTATATTTATTTTTAAGTACTAAATACACCGGTGCTTTTTCTCGTTCTTCATGACCGATTATCATTTCTTCTAGACTACTTGAACATTTTAACTTGAAGTCTTTTTTTGACATTTCGCTATAAGTGATGAGAGCAATGTCAAAGTCAGTTGCTTCATTTTGTAGTGTATGCTCAGCGACAGTCGATGACAAAGTTATCTTCATTTTTCAGTTTACCTTTCTTTTTTATTCAAATAACTGAATTGATTCAGCTCTGAAATATATCGCACCATTGTAGTCATAAGCTTCTAAATTCTGAAATTTATATCCAATAAAAATTTTTAAATTTTTATTTAATTCAGCTGGAAGTGCAACTTGAAACGGCTCTGAATTGTCTTGCATAAACCAGTATTTGTATCCTGTTATCTTATCCGTTCTACCATTATCGTTGTACTTAAATTTCAAAGTATAGTCGGTAGACAATAAATAATATGGTTTGCTAACATCAGTTACAACGCTGGCTAAAACTGAAGGACTTAGTTTTTTTGTTTTCATTCTTAATTTCCCTCTCATTTCGATGGTCTTTTTTGTAGTATACTTTTGTGTTAAAATATTCTACAAAGAGTTAAAAAAATCAATTAACGTTAATCTACATTCATTATATCTGCAATAAACTTGTGTGTAAAAAACAGAAAATAGTTCGAATCCGAATTTGTGAAATTATATAATATTCAAGTTATATAAATAGGCTCACATGCTAAATAGTAGGTTTCAGAGTTTTATGATAAAATCCGATAGGAGCAATATTATGAAAATTTATTTCAATGAAAAAGAGCTTGAAATAGCTTCTGTAGCAACGTTTTTAAAGGGAACATATGATTTTGTAGAATACAAAAATAATATTTTTTCTGAACAGATTGAAGAATTTGATAAGTTAAATGGCCAGTACAGGACTGACCACGATATATTATTTAGAATTTTTCAAGAAGAAGTTGAAGAATTGATTGCTCAATCAATGTTTGTAGAATTAAGCAACAAACTAGCAAAAGTATTTGCTAAGGAGCCACTTGCAATAAACTATACTCATTGGATTGTAGAAGAGATTACAAGCAAGGTACGACTAGATAAAAAGAATAAGGAGCAAATGCATAAGTTAATTGCTGATTTTATCCTTTACATCTCTGAAAATTATTATGATAAAAAAATGGAGACACAGCTACTCGCTACTGAATCGTTAGTTACGCTTATACAATTTGTTAATGAAGAGATATTTCTTAATAAACAAGAAATTGAGTTTTTAATAAATAATCAATACCTTACAAAATCTGTACAGATTAACATTGAGAAGAATGATGATTATAAGCTCGAATCTTTAATACGTTTGGTCAGAAAATGCTCAACTGATAACCACAAGAATTTTAATGGTCACTACGAACTAAAGGCAACACTAGAAGCAATTCAACGAAGTCGTTTAAGCAAATCGCCACAGAAAATTTCTACTCTTATTCCTGAAGAATATAGAAAGTTAGAGAAGAAGTGGGAAGGAACAAAGTTACAGTTGAAAAATATTATTGAAGAATATCAAGGTTTAGACGAAAATATAAACTATACTTTAAATAAATTGAGTGATGATTTCGAAGACTATTATTTGGAACTAAGGAAATGTATTCAGAAAGTTACAATTACTATGCTTATCATTGAAAATTTGAATCGTAGCAGTTCTGAGTTAGAAATAATGACTATTGAAAATGTCCTAGATTCCCTGAATATTAAGAAATACTCCTTTAAAAGTATTTTGGAAAAATGGAAAGATTTTGAGAACGAACTCGAAAAGCAGGACCTTGAGTCAATGTATTACAAAGATATGTATGATTTAATAGATGAATATTTAGGAAAAGCAATTGATTATAGCAAATATTCGAATGATTTTGAAAAGTCCATTATTCAATTATTACTTAAGGTTGAAGAAGCACTCGCAATTACAGATAATAGTGATAAATTGTATCTAGATATTAAAAAGAAACTTCAGCAGTCCAAGGAGGATTGCCTTGAATATGCCAAAATTATTGATATGAGATTAAAAAATTTCTTAGAAAACCGAATATACTAAAAGCCAAGCGATTGTGCTTGGCTTTTAGTATTCATCTAGTTCATGTTTGATTACGTCTTCAACATTACATTCAAGGATTTCACATAATTTATCAATTGTTTTTGTTGTTATTGGTTCACCTAATTTCATTCGATGTAACGTATGTGCGGAAATTTTTTCAACCTTGATTAAATAATATTCTGAAATTCCTCTTTTATTCAAAGTCTCATAGAAGGGTTTATATGAAATCATGTTATTACTCGCTCTTAAATTCTCTTATATAAACAATATGGTAACATTACCAACATATTGACTATATTCAATTTATTGAGTATAATTTTAGATAATAAATGTAGATAAAACATCTACTGTTTTGAAACAGACTAAAAACAGTGATTACGCAGATAAATAAATACGTTAGATTAATTCCTACCAGTGACTAATCTTATGACTTTTTAAACAGATAACTAAAATTACAAACAAATCGTTTAACTTCTGTATTTGTTTATAGATGTAATCACTTCAGGAGTGATAACATGAACAAAAATATAAAACATTCTCAAAACTTTTTAACGAGTGAAAAAGTACTCAACCAAATAATAAAACAATTGAATTTAAAAGAAACCGATACCGTTTACGAAATTGGAACAGGTAAAGGGCATTTAACGACGAAACTGGCTAAAATAAGTAAACAGGTAACGTCTATTGAATTAGACAGTCATCTATTCAACTTATCGTCAGAAAAATTAAAACTGAATACTCGTGTCACTTTAATTCACCAAGATATTCTACAGTTTCAATTCCCTAACAAACAGAGGTATAAAATTGTTGGGAATATTCCTTACCATTTAAGCACACAAATTATTAAAAAAGTGGTTTTTGAAAGCCATGCGTCTGACATCTATCTGATTGTTGAAGAAGGATTCTACAAGCGTACCTTGGATATTCACCGAACACTAGGGTTGCTCTTGCACACTCAAGTCTCGATTCAGCAATTGCTTAAGCTGCCAGCGGAATGCTTTCATCCTAAACCAAAAGTAAACAGCGTCTTAATAAAACTTACCCGCCATACCACAGATGTTCCAGATAAATATTGGAAGCTATATACGTACTTTGTTTCAAAATGGGTCAATCGAGAATATCGTCAACTGTTTACTAAAAATCAGTTTCATCAAGCAATGAAACACGCCAAAGTAAACAATTTAAGTACCGTTACTTATGAGCAAGTATTGTCTATTTTTAATAGTTATCTATTATTTAACGGGAGGAAATAATTCTATGAGTCGCTTTTGTAAATTTGGAAAGTTACACGTTACTAAAGGGAATGTAGATAAATTATTAGGTATACTACTGACAGCTTCCAAGGAGCTAAAGAGGTCCCTAGCGCCTACGGGGAATTTGTATCGATAAGGGGTACAAATTCCCACTAAGCGCTCGGGACCCCTTGTAGGAAAATGTCCTAAGTGTGGCAACAATATTGTATTAAAAAAATCGTTTTATGGTTGTTCAAATTATCCTGAATGTACCTTCACTTTAGCTGAACATTTTAGAAAGAAAAAACTCACCAAAACAAATGTAAAAGAATTACTAGAGGGAAAAGAAACCCTGGTAAAAGGAATCAAAACGAAAGATAGAAAGTCCTATTTCTTTGCAAAGATGGTATTAGTAAATATTGGAATTTAAGAGGGTTTAGGCTCTCTTTTTTTGTCTGCAATGCGAAGCGCAGACAATCGCACGCATTCGTGCGAAAAGAGGTCATTGGGAGCGTTGAGCGACCTTTGACCGATAACTGTTTATACGATTATTTGGGACTGCGTAGCAGGCAAAAATGAACGTATAAACAGTTATCTTGTTGTTTAATTGTCTAACTCGTTTTTTTATTTTTTTCTTTTTGTGGCATGATTAAGGTATGAAGATATTGAAGAACTAGAGCAGTGATAAAAATAAAGAGGAAAAAAATAGTGCAATGTTATTCATGAGGAAAAAGAAAAATAGAATTGAGGAAATGTAGTAGAAAGAAAAAATGTGTAGAAAGGAATTTTTTAGAAGAGGAAAAAAGGGAATGAGGAATCAAGTTTAGTAGTTTAGTAAGAGGAAATGGAATTAGTCACAAACCGAGTTTTTCAATGAAGTCAGATTAAAGAACCAACTTTTCAAATGGTATTCATAGCATAGAATTAAAAAGTTGCTCATTTTGTCATCGCATAGACAGTAGAAAAAAGTTGCGCATTGAGGGAAAGCCCTCGGCATAGGAGATTGATTTGCTCCGAAGTTTGACCGACAGGTCTGAATAATTGAGAAATGTCCTTAATAGAAAGGGGTCAATATGGCTGATAAAGAAATCAAGCCCAAGGGGCGCTGGGCTAAGAAGAAAGCGTCTAAGAAGAAAAATCTTTCTAAACCAAGTTATAGAAAGACAGGTCGCTTGCGTTTACAAGACATGCTGAAAGCAGGGCTTGGAACGAAGCGATCAAAAGATAAAGCCGAAGCTGATACGAAAGATAAAATCTATTCTAAAAGAACTTTTACTACGTACAAAAATCAGTTTCGCTATTTTGCTGACTGGTTGGAAGTAGCTCATCCAGAAGCCGTAAGCATTGAAGATGCGTTAGGCTATGTGGATGAATACTTACAACATTTGATTGATATAAAGAGGTCTGCTTATTCTATCGCAACTGCAAAGGCAGCACTTGCCAAAGTGTTTGGAGTTGAAGCGACTCAATTCATCGCAACACCTCCACGCTTGCGTGCTAACGTCAAGCGTTCACGTGATGAAGTGAAACGTGATAAGCATATCTCTAAGAAGAAAGAAGAAGCCCTGGCACGTTTCACGAGTGCGACAGGCTTGCGCAGGGCTGAAATGCAAAGAATTGAAGCCGAAGACCTTTTCTTTGAAAATGGCAAGGCTTGGTTGAAAGTAGATAAAGGAACGAAGGGCGGTAAGCCTAGAAAAGTAGAGATTTGTGGTAAGACGGAAGCGGAAACAAGAGATTTAGTGAATTGGATTCAATCCCAAAAAGGAAGATTGTTTCCAAAGTTATCATCTAACTATGATAACCATAGCTACAGAGCTAGCTATGCAATGCGAATGTATAAGAAGTATGTTAGGAATTTAGATAAATTGCCTATCAAAGAAAAGTACTATATGCGAGGGGATAGAGCTGGAGAAGTTTTTGACCGTTACGCAATGAAGATTGTGTCCGAGAATCTTGGACACAACCGAATAACAGTAATTGCACAATCTTATTTATATACCGACTAAAAGAAGAAAAAGAAAAAGGCTTGCAGAAATGCAAGCTTTTTTCTTAGCAAAATTTAGCAGAGAGGTTAATATTTCCCTAAAAAAGACCACTTCAGAGAGAAGTAGTAGGAGTGAGCTTATGCCGAGAAAACTTTTGACTAAAAGCTGGGCCGAAGTACGCTTGGACGGGCTGAGCCGAAAGGCTTTAGCGTTTCGGGCAGGCACGTCAGCAGGACGACTGGCCAAGGTTTCTTTTAGTCAAAAGGAAATTGGAATAAGTCAGCGAACAGGTAAGAATTGCGACTAACTTTATTTTAGTGTATAATTAACGTGTCGAGGGAACAAGTTTACTTAAAGGAGGAAATATTATGACTACAGCATTGAAAAATGTAGCATTTAAAATGGATTCAGATACTTTAGATTTAGCTAGCGAGGTTATTAAGGAGAATGGATATAACCTTAATAAAGTGATGAGATTGTATTTGAAGAATGTAGCTATTACTAAGAAAATTGATTTGCCAACTGAAGAAGAGTTAGACAATGAATTTTTGTTTATGCAGTTAAAGAGTGAAGTTAAACAAAGGGTTTCAGATGTACAGAATGGAAAATATTATTCTGATTCTGATTTGGTAGAACGATATGGATTATAAGATTAAATATGCGGAAGGAGCGCTGAAAGATTTGGACAAAATCTATGATTTTGTTTCAAATGTCAGCGTTTCTGGAGCAAAGAATATAGTCAATAAGATTCGTTCGAAAGTTAATAATTTAGCTTTTATGCCGTCAGGGTTTGATTTTGATGATAGAATTGGACGCAGATTGCATGACAGTTTCAAAACAGAAGCGATAATCTCAGGAGATTATCTTATTCTGTTTGTGGTAGATGAAAAGAATAAAGAAGTGATTATCACTCATTTTATTTCTTCGAAATCAAATTATATGAGGTTGTTAAAAAAATAGAAAGGTCAACAAAGACGAAAAGCCCAGACGGCAATCTGGACTTTTCTGAGAAAATTTAATTACTTAATTTGTTGAATAGATTATAGCATGAAATCTAATGAAATTCAAGTCCTTGACCCTACTCAAAGAAGAGAAAAAGGGGATAAAGGGATAGTTATAAATGAGTGGGAAAAATTGACCGCCCCTTCTAACAGGCGGCTAACCCACCAAAATTTGCGTTTTTTGTTTTCTTTGAGTTGGTCTATTGACCGAATTACAATCGTAGGCAACCTAAAAGAATTTGAGTTTGACCATACTTTCGTAACAGAGGACGGAGAAATTTTCTACCGAGAAGGCGAGAAATTCACGCTTAATCAAGCTATGCCACTCCTAGCGAGCGAGGAAGCAGCCGAGCGAGCTGGCAACGGGTGGCGATTGCTTGATAAGTATGGAGAGAATATTGCCTACGTTGAAACTCTGCCTTTCAAAGACCCAAGCACAGGCAAAGAGAAAGGGCGGATTGATTTCAATCCTAACAAAATCGAAAGCTTTTTGAAAACAGATTTGAAGTCGTTTATATCAATGATGTTTGATAATCCGCACTTCTCTCGTGCCGACGTGGCTTGCGATATTCTTGATTTACCAGATGACTACGTGAGCCAATATCGCTTAGTCGATGCGGTATCATTCAGACCATATTATGGGATGAATGGAGCGCTAGAGACAGCGTATTGGGGCGCACGTTCGTCCGAACGACAAGTTCGAATGTATAACAAGAAACTGGAGCAAGAGAAACACCGTCAGATTGTACCTGAAGAGGTGCAATCGTGGTGGAGATTAGAGCTCCAGTTACGAAGAAGCAAAGCGGATGAGTGGAGCGGAGTAGTAAATGAAACGCTAGATTCTTTTTACTCGCCTTTCTATTTTCCGTCAGACATTAGCTTTAGAGAAAAGGCTATTCTGCGTGGCTTACACGCAGATCATAGTCTTTGGTCTGAAGCGTCTGACAACACAAAAAGAAAGTATCGTAAGCTATCTAAACGTATTGCAAAAGAAGATGAGCTTACACAACATCTCAAAGCTAGCTTTTCAGAGAACATAGACACGTTGAAGCGAGAGCTGGAAACGTGGCTAGGGGCTATGAAAGTAAATGATGAGGAGGAATAAAGCATGAAGTTAGAATCATTTGGTCAAGCAGTCGATATGGCTCGCAGATTGCGACATTATCTATGGGTTTAACATGGATTTTATCATTAAAATCATGAGTATTGTCCGAGAGTGATTGGTCTTGCGTATGGTTAACCCTAAAGTTATGGAAATAAGACTTAGAAGCAAACTTAAGAGTGTGTTGATAGTGCATTATCTTAAAATTTTGTATAATAGGAATTGAAGTTAAATTAGATGCTAAAAATTTGTAATTAAGAAGGAGGGATTCGTCATGTTGGTATTCAAAATGCGTAATGTAGATAAAACATCTACTGTTTTGAAACAGACTAAAAACAGTGATTACGCAGATAAATAAATACGTTAGATTAATTCCTACCAGTGACTAATCTTATGACTTTTTAAACAGATAACTAAAATTACAAACAAATCGTTTAACTTCTGTATTTGTTTATAGATGTAATCACTTCAGGAGTGATAACATGAACAAAAATATAAAACATTCTCAAAACTTTTTAACGAGTGAAAAAGTACTCAACCAAATAATAAAACAATTGAATTTAAAAGAAACCGATACCGTTTACGAAATTGGAACAGGTAAAGGGCATTTAACGACGAAACTGGCTAAAATAAGTAAACAGGTAACGTCTATTGAATTAGACAGTCATCTATTCAACTTATCGTCAGAAAAATTAAAACTGAATACTCGTGTCACTTTAATTCACCAAGATATTCTACAGTTTCAATTCCCTAACAAACAGAGGTATAAAATTGTTGGGAATATTCCTTACCATTTAAGCACACAAATTATTAAAAAAGTGGTTTTTGAAAGCCATGCGTCTGACATCTATCTGATTGTTGAAGAAGGATTCTACAAGCGTACCTTGGATATTCACCGAACACTAGGGTTGCTCTTGCACACTCAAGTCTCGATTCAGCAATTGCTTAAGCTGCCAGCGGAATGCTTTCATCCTAAACCAAAAGTAAACAGCGTCTTAATAAAACTTACCCGCCATACCACAGATGTTCCAGATAAATATTGGAAGCTATATACGTACTTTGTTTCAAAATGGGTCAATCGAGAATATCGTCAACTGTTTACTAAAAATCAGTTTCATCAAGCAATGAAACACGCCAAAGTAAACAATTTAAGTACCGTTACTTATGAGCAAGTATTGTCTATTTTTAATAGTTATCTATTATTTAACGGGAGGAAATAATTCTATGAGTCGCTTTTGTAAATTTGGAAAGTTACACGTTACTAAAGGGAATGTAGATAAATTATTAGGTATACTACTGACAGCTTCCAAGGAGCTAAAGAGGTCCCTAGCGCCTACGGGGAATTTGTATCGATAAGGGGTACAAATTCCCACTAAGCGCTCGGGACCCCTTGTAGGAAAATGTCCTAAGTGTGGCAACAATATTGTATTAAAAAAATCGTTTTATGGTTGTTCAAATTATCCTGAATGTA